>NZ_JBNGCO010000122.1:0-13281 GCF_049974805.1 Baaleninema sp. | reverse complement strand
GGGGGATAGGGATGGTGAGAAATCACAAACTCGCCAAACACATCTCTGATTGTGCGTGGGGAGAGTTTGTCAACCAACTGGACTATAAATGTCAGTGGTACGGACGAACGCTCGTCAAGGTAGATCGATGGTTCCCGAATCCCCCCTAACCCCCCTTATTAAGGGGGGAACTAAAGGGGGGATGTTGCGGACACAAAGCCGATTCGATGGCGTTGGATGTCAGAGAGTGGACTTGTCCGAAATGTGGGACGGTTCACGACCGGGACATCAACGCCGCACAGAATCTTTTGGCGGTGGGACACACCGTTACAGCCTGTGAAGCGAGTGTAAGTCTTGAAGGACATTGTTCCCAAGAGCAACTGCGAAAAACCCGTAAGGGAAGGAAGCAGGAACCTAAATCGCGAGGTTTAGGAATCACCGTCCTTCCAGGGCGGTGAGGATGTCAACCGATCTTCAACACAACGAGATCGATCGCGCCACCGCGTCCCCAGCCGCAACAACACCAGAAGACCCCGAACTTTCGCAGGATTTATGGTCGGACGCCTAAACCACCCTCCACAAAGGGCGTTGTAACCTTAACCGTTTCGAGGCGGTTCTTTGACAAACCGTCCTCAAACAGGTTCGGGAAACACGCCTTCAAGGGAAGCGCCGCCGCCGTCAGTATAGAAAAGTAAAGAAATGCGATTAGAGAGAGTTTGCTCGCACGGGCGCTTATCGAGCGAGAAACTGACGCCTCTGAGGGCTTGCAATCGATCGCATGAGATCGGCGGTCGCGATCGACTCGCGAAAAGCTTCGACACCCTATTTATTTAAGTTGTAGAGACACACAGGATACACCCATGGCCAAAGTCGTTGGAATTGACCTCGGAACGACCAACTCCTGCGTCGCAGTGATGGAAGGGGGTAAACCCACCGTCATCGCCAACGCAGAAGGCTTCCGAACTACGCCCTCCGTTGTAGCTTACGCGAAAAACGGCGATCGCCTGGTCGGTCAGATCGCCAAACGTCAAGCCGTGATGAACCCGACCAACACCTTCTATTCGGTCAAACGGTTCATCGGACGCCGTCACGACGAAGTAACCCACGAAACCAGCGAAGTTACCTACAAAGTTCTCAACGTTAACGGGAACGTCAAACTCGACTGTCCGCAAGCCGAAAAACAATTCGCCCCGGAAGAAATTTCGGCGCAAGTACTGCGGAAACTGGCCGAAGACGCCAGCAAATACCTCGGCGAAACCGTCACCCAAGCCGTCATCACCGTTCCGGCTTACTTTAACGACTCCCAGCGTCAAGCCACAAAAGACGCCGGAAAAATCGCCGGACTGGAAGTGCTGCGGATTATCAACGAACCCACCGCCGCATCTCTGGCTTACGGACTCGATAAAAAGAGCAACGAAACCATTCTCGTCTTCGACCTCGGCGGCGGAACCTTCGACGTTTCAATCCTGGAAGTGGGTGACGGCGTGTTCGAGGTGATGGCCACCTCCGGCGACACCCACCTCGGCGGTGACGACTTCGACAAACAAATCGTCGATTACATCGCCGCAGAATTCCAAAAAGCTGAAGGTATCGACCTCCGCAAAGACAAACAAGCTTTGCAACGGCTGACGGAAGCGGCTGAAAAAGCCAAAATCGAACTTTCCAGCGTCACCCAAGCGGACATCAACTTACCGTTTATCACGGCGACGCAAGACGGACCCAAGCACGTCGATATGACGCTGACGCGGGCCAAGTTCGAGGAAATCTGCGCCGACTTGATCGATCGCTGTCGCATCCCGGTCGAAAACGCCCTCAAAGATGCCAAACTCAGCAAAGACAGCATCGACGAAGTGGTACTGGTTGGGGGTTCGACCCGGATTCCCGCCGTCCAAAAACTCGTTGAAAAGGTTCTGGGTAAAGAACCCAACCAAAGCGTCAACCCCGACGAAGTGGTTGCAGTCGGTGCGGCGATTCAAGGTGGCGTCCTCGCCGGAGAAGTTAAAGATATCCTGCTGCTGGACGTAACGCCGCTGTCTCTGGGGGTCGAAACCCTCGGTGGCGTGATGACCAAACTCATCCCCCGCAACACCACGATTCCCACCAAGAAATCCGAAACCTTCTCCACGGCGGTGGACGGTCAAACCAACGTGGAAATCCACGTTCTGCAAGGGGAACGGGAAATGTCTTCCGACAACAAGAGCCTCGGAACCTTCCGCCTCGACGGAATTCCTCCCGCGCCTCGCGGCGTTCCTCAAATCGAAGTCACCTTCGATATCGACGCCAACGGTATCCTCAACGTGACCGCCAAGGACAAAGGATCGGGTAAAGAGCAGTCCATCAGTATCACTGGGGCTTCCACTCTCTCCGATACGGAAGTCGATCGCATGGTGAAAGACGCCGAAGCCAACGCGGAAGAGGACCAGAAGCGCCGCGAACGCATCGAGTTGAAAAACCAAGCCGATACGCTGGCGTATCAAGCTGAGAAGCAAATCAACGAACTTGGCGACAAGGTTCCGGCTGATGATAAGTCCAAAATTGAAGGTCTGATTAAGGAACTCAAGGAAGCCGTCAGTCAAGACAACGACGAGGCGATGAAGTCGAAGACGGAAGAGCTGCAACAAGCGTTGTACGCGGTTAGCACCAACCTCTATCAACAAGCGGGTGGTGAAGGCGCTGCGGCCGGTGCAGCCCCCGGCGGCGAAGGTCCTTCGGACTCCTCTTCTGATGACGATGGCGGCGACGACGTGATCGATGCGGAGTTTTCTGAAACCAAATAGGTCAGTTTGACCGCTTTGGGTTGAGGGAAACCGGGTTTCTTGAAGAAGCCCGGTTTCTTCGTTTTTCGACGACAAACGACGATGCTAAGCTAGGTTGACATCCCGCTGAGAGAATCGGCAGTTCGTACTATCGGTTTCTGAAAAATCTAGTTCTGAAAAATCTGTTTCTAAGCAAGGGGCTATGTCGGATCTTTTCGTGTCTTGGACGGAATATCACCAACTTGTCGAACGGTTGGCGGTGGAAGTGTACGAATCCGGTTGGAGGTTCGATCGCATCCTCTGTGTGGCGCGAGGTGGCTTGCGCGTCGGCGATATTCTCTCGCGCCTGTTTGACTGTCCGTTGGCGATTCTAGCCACGTCCTCTTACGGCGGGGCGGAGGGACGACAGCGAGGCCAGGTTTCGATCGCCCCTCATTTGACGATGAGTTCTGCACCCTTGGGACGCCGTATCTTAGTGGTAGACGACTTGGTGGATTCGGGAGAGTCGTTAAAGGCGGTGTTGGAGTGGTTGCGCGATCGATACGGCGACGATATTGAAGAAATACGAACGGCGGTGTTGTGGTACAAAGCTTGCGGAAACATCGCGCCGGATTATTACGTCGAATACCTACAAGATAATCCCTGGATTCACCAACCCTTTGAGGAGTACGAAAAGATGAATCCGACATCTCTGGCAGCCCGAAAGAAAGGCGATCGATCCGCCCCGTGAAGTCGGGCGTTCGTCTGCTATCTAAGCGGCATTTCTCGGTGCAGTTCGGTTTGTTTTTTTATCACTTTTATTGACGTAAAACCATTAATCTGATTGCCGTTTTTCTGCATTTTTTAAAGGTAACTCGATAAAGAACAAAAGTTTTTATAGACGCATAAAAAACTTTAATGTTTGATTTTGCCCTCGTTTAACGATTTATTTTTATATTATTTTTATCGGGTCTTCGGAAATTATGGTGTAATTTGTAAATTTGAACACAAAATCTGGGTAAGGACGAAGGGGGGATGACCCGGCATAAATCTGCTTATCACCTCAAACTCCGAAGACCCTTTTTATCTTGTTTTTTTGCCAAATCCAATAAGATCCCCGGCATCTTGGAGATGCCGGGGATCTGGCGCGAAAAGAATCTGGCGCGAAACCCCTTCAACCCAAGAGAGTTTCAACCGCGCTGCTTCCGCCAATTCCGTCATTTTTCCATCGCCAACCATCTCTTAAAAAATCCGACGCAGCCCCAGGGGGTGAGAGGTGACATCCATCATCCCGACCTGAAAAACTGACTCCAAAATAGACCGAGGTAGAGTGGCAGTCACCCAGGAAAGCGCTATCGTCCCCAAAGCCTCCTCCCGCCTCAAACAACTGCCTTTAAAGCCCTCGAGAACGAACGCCTTATCTCGAGGGCTTGCCATGGCCTCGAGCTTGAAATCCTCAAAAATTTCCCGAGGATCGATCGACTTTCCTGAAGATAGAAGACATAGCGATTCCAGCAAACTCCAGCCGTCTCGAGGGCGAGTTTTGGAACTAATTGCTCTCGCGATCGTCTACTCCTGTAGCAGCCTTTACGTCTTTCGATTTTGGTAACTTTGTAAAAATGGCTAACAACGCAACCCTATCCGGTCAACTCAACGCCAACGATCTGATTTTCATGTCAGGGGATATCGGGGCGACCAATAACGCCGTCACGCGCTTTGACGAATATCTCATCACGGTCGACCAACCCACCGCCAACTTAACCCTGACCCTAACGCCCACAGGTGCGACTAGCGTCGCCCTCGTCGCAGCCAACCCCGAAGACGGGACGCAACTGGCAGGGAGCTTTAACGAAGGCAATCCCGCCACCTCCACGACCGCATTAATCTCGGGACAAAACGAATATCGCGTCATCCTCACGACGAACGAAGCCGCTCCCGTCTTTCCCATCGATTACAAGCTTCAAACCTTAGTCGATGCTGGGAACGTCAGCGTTTCCTCCTTAACCAACTCCATCACGGGCGCTCCCCAGTCGGGACAAACCCTGTCTCTGACCGGCCAACTCACCGATGGCGACTTCCTCGCCTTACCCTCTGCGGGGACTTACTCCCTCGCCGACGAGTACCGCGTCGCCACCACCTTAGCAGGCGAAACCCTCACCGCCCAGGTGTCGGGTACTGGCTTTACCCCCCGCTTGCAAATCATCGACATGACCAACGGTACGATCGTCGATGACGTGAGTGGGTCTGGTGTAAGCGCCACCGGCGCCTTAGCAGCGAACACAGAATATCGCGTGCGAGTCTTTAGCGATACGACCCTCGGCGAACAGGATGCCCGTAACTACAACCTCGTTCTCACGGCGCCGACGGGGGTTAAAGCCGCCGAACTCAGTCCCTCTCAGGGCGCCGGTTTAGCGCAAATCAACACGCCGACGCAACCGGCGCCCCTTGCCCCCACCGCAGCGAACACAGCCGAATACGCCAGCTATAACATCGGCGAACAAGGAAGCGCCCAAAATCCCGATTCCACGCAAGCGACGAACCAATTCGACCTCATCGGACTGTCCGGCGGCGACGACGTTATCGACTTGAACGCGCCGCCCACTTTGGGAACGCCGCAGATTTTCACGGACTTGACCCCGGCGATTCTCCCCGACGGAACGCCGGACTACAATAATGCCCGTTGGGTGGTGGCTTTTGGGGGGAACGATACCTTTACCGGAACGGCAGGGAACGACGTTCCGCTCGTGGGCAACCAAGGCAACGACACCTTTAATATGGGTGACGGTGACGATGTGGCGGTCGGTGGGGCGGATGCAGACGTTCTCAACGGCGAGGGCGGAAACGACATTCTCAACGGCAACCGAGGCAACGATGTTGTCAATGGTGGCGACGGTAACGACATCCTCAACGGTGGGGCGGACGACGACGTACTCAACGGGGGCGCCGGACAAGATACGCTGTCGGGGGATCTCGGTCGCGATTTCCTGACGGGAGGCGCGAACGCTGACACCTTCGTTCTCACTAGCAGTACGGCGACGGCGACGGCGGCTGAAGCGGACGTGATTACGGACTTTAGTGTGGCGGAAGCCGATCGAATTCAGTTGCAGGGTGTCGGTTTTGCCGATATCTCCCTCGAAGCGGTCGATGTGGCCATCGATGCGGGAGCGGCTACGGCTTCGACGGCGTTGAAGGTCATCGCCAGCGGTCAGTATGTGGGTGTGGTGCAAGGTGTGACGCCGTTCGAGATCGCTGAAGCCTCGGGCAGTATTTTCGTCTAGATTTTCTCTGCGATTTCGGTTCTCCGCGTTTCAAACGAGCCTCCTTTTCTTGACAAGGAGGCTTTTTTGTGGGATAATGAATAATTTTTCGTCAGCGCCCCGACCTCTTGAAGATGCTGGGACGCTTCTCGAGGAAGTTCCCAGCGGAAATTTTGCTGCGAATTTCTTAAGGTGACTATTTTTTTATTTTTTTCTAAAAAAATGGATATTTTTGTTACAAATTTTTTGCGGTTCGGCGATAAAAAATGCGTGTTTTTACGGTTGCAAAATCAACCGAAATAATTATTTACGGTCTCAAAACCCTTCCAGAACGGGGAGTTGAGAAGACTTGCGATCGCGATCGCATTGTTTTGTGAAATCGATCGCACTCAGTTCGGCTGGCGATCGCATTGCGATTCAAAAAAAATCGGTACAATAAAATCGATACGAGAAGTAGTCAATTTGGAGTGGCTACAGCCTATGTCTTACGTTCAAGAAAAGACCTGCGATCGAACCGTGTGCGAAATCGCCGATCGCATCTTCACATCGCACCAAATTACTCGGGCAGATCAACAGGTTTTTATGGCCAGTTTGCTGTCCAAATCCAATCTGACACCCGAAGAAGAAAACCTCATCAACCACGTTTTTGAAGAACTCAAACGCGGTATCTTGCGTGTCGTCGATTGAATTGGGCTTGCGAAGAAGATTGGTTCGCTAAACTACGATCGAATCCTACAGAACCCCGGTATCTTGAAAAATACCGGGGTTCTTGTCGATTCCCTAAGATTGAGCCGGTTCGTAGAGATATTCAAACCAGTTTCCATCGGGGTCGCGGCCGTAAAACGACGCCGTACCGTCCCGATGTTCGTGAATCTCGCTGACGCGCACGCCCTCGGCTTTGAGTCGTTCGTAAGCTGCATCGACCGCCGATCGATCGTCGAACACGAAGCCGAAATGCGGTCCAGCTTGTTCGTAATGGGGACTCAATAGGGCTAATCCGTCCTGTCCGGCTTTCAAATAAGCCCAATCTTTATCTTTCCACGCCAATTCCATCCCCAAATTTTGGTAGAACGCGGTGGCTTTCTCGATATCGTCAACGCAAATCGCCACGTGTCCGAGTCGTTTGAGCTGCATAAATTAAATCTTTGTTACCGTTATCCCACTATTCCATTCTAGAGCGACTATTCTGTGGAATAGCATTTCCCAAACGCGATCGTGTTCGACCTGGCCAACCTACCCTACTGGATTTTCCTCGTTGCTGGCATCGTGCTGTTTGTCGTGGCTATCTCCATCGGCGGAGAAGAAGAACTCGACGACGAGGGCGAATTTGTCATTCCCGTTCTCGGCTGGTTGGGAATCGGCCGGGTTCCGCTGATGTTGTTGCTGGCTGCGGATCTCAGTCTGTGGGGTCTCCTCGGTTGGCTGGTCAACGTGGCCTTCAACCTACCCAAATCTCCCCTCGATACGCTGATTTTTATCGCTACGGGAATTGTCAGCGTCTTACTCGGCGGTGCGATCGCCCGTCCTCTCGGACGTTTGTTCTTTGCGTCTTTCAGCGAAGACGCCAGTAGCGATCGACTCGTCGGCTGTGTCGGAACCGTGAGTTCCCGTCAAATTCCTCGGTTCGGACAGGACAAAGTGGGACAAGTGGACGCGATCGATCCCGCCAAAAACCTCGTCACCATCAACGCCGTGGTTCCCGAAGACGCGCAAGTGGTTCCCAAACGAGGCGATGCGGTCATCGTCATCGAACACCAACCGCCAATTTTCATCGTCATCGCCCAAAATTCGATCGATCGCGATCGCTGGCTGGGGACCTCATGAGGTGATGAGGAGATGAGGAGATGAGGAGATGAGGAGATGAGGAGATGAGGAGATGAGGAGAACACAGGTTTTCGTTATCCATTATCAATTGTCAATTATCAATTCCCATCATGTTGTACTTGCTGACGTTACTCCAAACCTTATTCTTTAACCCGGCGAAAGCCTCTCCCGTAGAATCGATCGCCGAATCCCCTCCCCCCGTCGTCGCCCTTCGCCGTCAGAATAGCGAATCCGTAACACTTCCACAACCCATCCAACAAATTCTCCCCGAAAACCGCCCCGAACTCGCCCGTAAACTCGCCCGCAAACTCGCCCGTAAACTCCTTGACGACCCAGCGAAAGCCCATACAGAAGACTCCGAAGACGTACTGGTTCTCGCACAAATCGGAAGCGGAACCTTCATTCTCGGCGGAACGGCGATCGGTATCGTCACCATTCTCGTCTTACTATTGTTGGGATTTTGGGCGTACACTCGGGTGTATCAAATCACGCCCAACAACGAAGCCTTCGTCCGAACGGGCGGCTTTCTCGCCAAGAAAAATACCGTTATTCTTTACGGCGGTTGCATCGTACTCCCGGGATTTCACGAACTCACTCGCGTTCCGATGCGGGAGATTAATATCGACGTAGAACGAACGGGAAACCTAGCCGTCCGGACGCAAGACTACTTACGAGCTAATATGCGCGTAACGTTTTATGTCTGCGTTAATCACGACGAACAAGATGTAAAAACTGCTGCCGCTCGCTTGTCTCGAGATGGGAAAATTTCTCCGGCCGATATTAAAGAAGCTCTAGAAAAACGGGCAGACGATGCGATTCGCGCCTCAGCAAAACGCAAAACCCTCGCCGAAATCGATTCCGATAAATTAGGCTTTGCCGACGAAGTGTTGAATTTGATTCAACAAGACCTAAAAAAAGTGGGTTTGACCCTCAACAATATCGCTATTTCCGAAATCGAAGAAAGCGACACTTACGACACGAACAATTTCTTCGACGCCCAAGGGGTGCGGTTAAGAACCGAGACGATTCAACGTTCCATCAAACAAAAAGAAGAAGTCGAACTGCGAACCCAACAGGAACGTCGAGAATTCCAATTGCAAACGGAGTTGACCATCGAGCAACGAGAATTAGAAGCACGCAAACAAGCATTAGAAATTGAAAAAGAACGGGAAAGCTCTCAACTCGAACAACAACTTCAAATCGAGTCATTAAGAGCGAAACGCGCCCGAGAAATTCAAGAAGCCAAAGACAAAGAAGCCGCCAACGAGCAACGTAATAAAATATTACAAGCGCGGGCGGTGGAAGAAGAAGAAATCGCCAAAACGCAAGGAGTACGAGAACGGCAAATCGAATCGGAAATTGCCATCGAAGAACAACAGAAAAAACTCAAAGTCGCCCAGGCGTTGCAAAAACGAGAAGCCGAAATGGCGGAGATCGATCGACAAAAAACCATCGATTCCAACCGCCTGAAAGCTCAAGTCTCCGTAGCCGAAGCCGAAGAACTCTCAGAACTGGCGAAACAAGAAGCGGCGATCGCCATCGCCCAAAAAACCCAAGAACGCCTCGCCGCCGAAGCCCTTCGCGCCAAAGCCGAAGCCGCCGTGGAAACCGCCTCCGCCGTCGAACGCGCCGAACGAGAACAGCGCCTATCCGCCATTCTCGCCGAACAGGAAGCCGAGAAACAGCGCATCGCGGAAAACAACGTCATCGAAATCGACGTATTCCGTCGCCGCCGCCAAGCGGAAATCGCCCGTCAAGCGGCGGATTTGGAAGCGGAATCCATTCGCACCCTGGCCGACGCCGAACGGGATAAATCCCTAGCCGAAGCCGCTGGAATCGAGGCGCGAATTACCGCCGAAAACTCCCTCAGCGACGCCAACCGCAACGCCCAACTCATAGCCGAAATCGCGCCGCAACTCATCGAGAAACTGCCAGAAATTGTGAAATCCCTGGCACCGCAACCGGGAATCTTGGGCGATGCGAAGATTTACGCGTTCCCCGGCGGCGGAAACGACAGCAACGGAGGCGTTTCCCAAGACGTAACGAAGTTGATGCTTTCGACGAGTGGGTTGACGTTAATCGAAGGCTTGTTGGAAGAAGGGAAATTAGACCAGCTACTGGCGCGTCTGACAACCCTGTTACGAAGCGAACCTGGTGCGATCGAGCGCGTTGTCGAGTCGCCGCCGACTTCCCCCAAACCGCCAGGAGACGGGATAGCCGGGTGAGGGTGCGATCGAGGTGAAGGGATGAATCTTAGTGAAGAGTGAAGACAGTTAAGAGATCGAAATTTCTCGCCATCCCATCATCCCCTCACCCCATCATTCCCCGATCCCCCCATCCCTAGACGACACGGATGCGTTCGACATACGATAAAGTCTGGATTGAGAAGCGCGATTCTCCCTCACGGAGACACTAACGCGAACGGACAAGCGGAATCCCTATGAAAGAAATCCTCGCCCTCGTTCCTGGGGGAATTGGCGACCAACTGCTATTTTTCCCGACTCTAGAACAACTCAAGCAATCCTATCCCGATTGCGAACTCGGCGTTGTCGTCGAACCGCGATCGAGAGGTGCATACCGTGCCAACAAGTATTTTCACGATGGTTCCTTAACCGTCATTCCCTTCGATTTCAAAGATCGCAACGGCCCCGCCGACTGGGGAAACCTGTTAGGCGTCGTGCGCGATCGAGAATTCGATGCAGCCTTATCCTTAGGGCGGCGGTGGGGGGTGGGACTGTTCCTGTGGCTGACGGGGATTCCCACCCGCATCGGCTACGAAGGGCCGGGTAGCCCGTTTTTAACGAACTCCGTTCCCCTCAAAGGCGAACAGTACGCCGCCCATATGTATCACGACTTGGTACGCGGGTTTGGCATCGAAGCCCCCTGTCCCGACCTTTCGGTGACGCTCCTCAAGGAAGATTTGGAGTGGGCGGAGGCCGAACAGCAGCGCCTCGGCGTGGCGGAAAGCGGCTATATTTTGATTCACGGGGGTTCGAGTCAATTGGCGCAAGCGAAGGGACTCGATAAAATCTACCCCGTGGAGAATTGGGTGGAGGTGATTCGCGGGTTGCAGCAACGCCAACCGAATCTCCCCATCGTGGTGGCGCGCGGCCCGGAAGACGACGAGTTGGTACGGGCGCTGACGCAAGCCACCAGCGGACTGAAAACCATCGCTCCGCCCGATGTCGGTAAACTGGCGGCGACGATCGCAGGTGCGACGCTGATGTTGTGTACGGACAGCGCCCCGATGCACTTGGCGGTGGCGGTGAAAACCTACACTTACGCCCTCTTCGGACCGACTGACCCGCACAAACTGCTTCCTCCCGAGAGCGATCGAGCGGTGGGAATTCAATCGACGACGGGTCGTATGGCGGATATCAAACCGCAAACGGTGTTAGACCGGGTGTTTGGCTAACGTCTGGACGGGGAAGGACGACAATTTCGGGTTTTCCTTCCTCGACTGTTCGTTAAAATGCTCGATCGAGCCTTGAGTGCAACGTTCGATGGCTCAGTGCGATCGCGGTGCGTAGCACTTTCGCGAAACCTTTATTTCAACGTTTGAAAATGTCAGTCAATCCCGAAGGGACTTGGGCGATCGAGGAGGCGAAAACCTTGCGCGGCAAGTCCTACACTGGAACGGTTAAAATTTATCCGCTCGATCGGCTTTATCAAGTCTTTTGGCTTACCGATCGCTATCATTTTGCTGGATTGGGATTTGTCGAGGACAATTTTTTATTGACGGGGTGGAGTTTTGATTCCTCCTACTGCGTGGTGTTGTACCGCATTGGTCCTGACGGGACTCTCGAAGGCCGTTGGACGACGCCGCAGTTTCTCGGTCAAGTGGGCTGGGAACGCGCCACAGGGGGAACGCCGGGCGAATTGGAAGGGTTATATCAGGTAGCGGGGGCTTATGCGGACAACCGAACGCCCTACACGAACAGTCTCGCTATCGGTAAGGTGGGAGATGTTTATCAGTTATCGAGCAGTCGATCGCAGCAAAGTCAGGGAATCGGCTTGCGCTTGAACGATTGGCTGTTGGTGAATTGGGGTTACGGCCGCAATTTCGGCGTTATGGCTTACGAGATCGATCGAGATGCCGCCACGGGACATTGGACGCGCCCCGGAACTGATAAGGTGGCGATCGAACGACTGGCTAAGATTTGTTAGAAAAGCTTGTGTTTCTCGGATTCCCTGCTTCGGATGGGGAGGGACGCCAACGGCAATCGACCATTCGATCCCATTTTTGAGTTGAAATATCCGATCTCGATCGCCGATACCACCTACTCCTCTCAAACCTCCCCTACAGTAGTCGATCGAGGATTACCACCAAATCATCAACATCGCCAGCCTAGCCCAATCAATTACCGAGATCGCCAAGTTCTCAGCCATGGCGCGATCTCCCCCTGGCGTTCCCAAACTGCACCCTGGAGGTGAGATCGCTGTTTCCTTGACTGAAACCTTAGCAACCTAGAAGAGTGCCAAGCGTTACAGATGCACTAATTCTAAGCAATCGATCGAGCTAAGTTACGGATGTATTGTCGAATGACGGGTTGTAGGCTTAGCTGGAGATTACACTGGGATGAGGGTTCTAATAAACTGCGTCGTTTGAGAGATTGGATGGCTTTGAGAAATTCTCGATCTGAGAGGAGATTGGCGGGTTTGGGGTTGAGGTTGGCGGGGGAGTCTTGGTTGGCTAACCAGTGCAGTAGGGTTTTTTCGGCGTTCCCAAGGCGTTGGTAGTGGAGCGTGAGGACGGTTTCTAGGTCTCCTAAGAAGAGAGTGGGATAGGAGAGGAATTGCTCAACGCTACCGTTGAATAAGTCGAGAATTGTGGAAGCGGTTAGGTTGAGCCACAAGGGATTGTTGTTATACAGTTGAGTCAGTTTGGGCCAGGTGTTGGGGTCTTTGAGTTGGCGATCGCGGAGGATTTGGCTGGCGAGTTGAGGAAACCCCTGAACGGGAAGGGTTTTACAGTGGTGGGTTTCGCTTTCTAAGGCGGCGATTTCGAGGGGATGTTCCCAACTCAGGAGCAGAATACAACTTTGGTGAGAGCAGGTGCCGAGTTCACGGAGGAGTTGGCCATAGCCTTGATAGTCTCGACGGTAGGTTCCGACAAATTCACCGGGGGTTAGAGTCTCTTGCAGGTTGTCTAGGATGAGCAAGCAACGGTGATGTCTGAGATGGTCTAGGAGTGATCGGTTCGGGGTGGAGGTTGCGGCGAAAAACTGGCAGATGTGGTTTTTTAGGGTTTCTAGGTTGGAGAATTTACGATGGTTGCACCAGAGGATATGGCTAAAGTGCTCTTTTATGTGTTCGACGAGTTGTCGAGCGAGGGCGGTTTTGCCAATTCCTGATAATCCGGTGAGGGTGATAATGCGGCTATGTTCGTTGAGTATCCACTGTTTGAGGGTGGTGAGTTCGTTGTGACGGGTGTGGAGGCGATCGTATTCGGGAGCTTGGCTGAGATTATGGCGGGGTGTGGTGTC
>NZ_JBNGCO010000121.1:0-13343 GCF_049974805.1 Baaleninema sp. | reverse complement strand
TCCTCCCCGCGCTAAAGCGACGGGGATTCCAAGCTACCGAAAGTTTTACTTGAGAAACTCGGCATCTTCTTTGAGATGCCGGGTTTCAGCGTTGATTCGATCGCTACAAAAAACGGTCTTGTTCTGACGTATCTCTTGACAGAAAGCCTAATATGGACCAAAATAGAGTTATATTCTAGAAGTTACTTTAAAAATCGATTTTTTCGCCGCTCGCGGCGTTTTTTTAGTCTTGACTTCGGTAAATTTTGGGGATATTATATTGTTAATCTAAGATAATGGAATTGTGCCAACTAAGTTGATTTTTTAGTCAATAGTCAAACGATCGAACAGCGAGAAAAGTCCTGTCCGAGGGAGACCGTCAAATATCTCTTGACAGAGAGCCTAATATAGACCAAAATAGAGTTATATTCTAGAAGTTACTTTAAAAATCGATTTTTTCGCCGCTCGCGGCGTTTTTTTAGTCTTGACTTCGGTAAATTTTGGGGATATTATATTGTTAATCTAAGATAATGGAATTGTGCCAACTAAGTTGATTTTTTAGTCAATAGTCAAACGATCGAACAGCGAGAAAAGTCCTGTCCGAGGGAGAAGTTGCGGCGCGAGATCCCGGGGATCTGGAGTATCACCCGTGAATCACCCGTGAATTAACCCGGTTGAAAAGGGTAGTCATCTGTATGGAGAGATAGACAGATCGATCGCCCCATACAGACAAACCGATGAATTCTACACAAAACTCCTTATTTCTCGATCCGACACTTCAACCGACGCCCCAAGCCCAACCCAAAACGCCGACGCCCCCCCCAAACTTAGCCATCAAAGAAAAACTGCAATCGACGATTGGCGTGCGGGGAGACTTTCAACTTCCCTGCATGCCGACGATGCGGGAACAGTACGTCAAACTGATTCGGGGGTTTTTAAAAGTATTAGGACAAAACCCGACATCGGGGGAAATCCAAGCAATCGAACGGCAACTGGCGAAAAAACTGGCAGAGGGGTTCGAGGAATCGCCCCAGGCGTATTTAACCGTAACCTATCAATTAGCGCGTCCCGAAGTGGGGTTGTCGGGGGGTATTGCCTTGAATATCACCATCAACAGCCAACCCAGCGAGGGGCAACCGTCGTTTTCCGTGGCGAAATCCTCGCGATTCGGTCGCTATCCCGACGCCAAAGCCATGTCGATCGCCGCAGAATTAGGAAAAGCGATTCAAGTTCCCGTGTTGGATATCGGGGCGGGAATCGGCCGGAATAGCTTACCCTTAGCCAAACGGGGTCATCCCGTCGATGCAATTCCCTCGAACCCGCAGGCGAGGAAACAACTGATGGAGTTGGCGCAGTCGCGGGGATTGGCGGTGAAAGTTTTAGAAAATGACGTACTCGATCGATCCGCCTTATCAGCGACATATCAGTTAGCGATCGCCTCAGAAGTGTTACCCCATTTACGGGGGATCGATCGAATGCGGCAGTTTTTCCAACAAACCGCGTCCGTCTTGCAACCCGGCGGCGTCTTGTTAGTGGCGGCGTTCCTCACCAAAGGGGATTACCAACCCGAAGCGAAAGTGCGGGAGTTGTCAGAAGCCTTGGGCTGTTACCTTTTAACCGAAGAAGACTTAAAAGGGTCGATCGAATCCTTACCGCTTCAACTCATTAGCAACGAGTCCGTCGTGACTTACGAATCCCAACATCTACCCAACGAAGCCTGGCCGCCGTCCGATAAATTCCTCAACTGGGCGACAGGACGAGAATTATTTCCTACCTTAACCAATCCTCCCGTCGAGTTGCGCTGGCTGCAACTGCGGCGAATTTGACATCCTCTCCCAGCAACCCGTTCCGGGTATGCTGGGAGATTCCTTGGGTTGCCCCACTAATAGAGTCTGACGGTATTCCAGGCGAAAGACTCCAAAAAAGGAATTAAACGCCGATTCCCGTCGGACAAGTCACGTTCGTTCCCCCCAAACCGCAATAGCCGTTAGGATTTTTCGCCAAATACTGTTGGTGATAGTCCTCAGCATAGTAAAACTCGGGAGCCTCGAGAATTTCCGTCGTAATCTCACCGTATCCCGCCTTTTTCAGTTCCGTCTGATAAACATTGCGGGAGGCTTCCGCTTGTCCGCGTTGCGCCTCCGAATAGCAGTAGATACCCGAACGGTACTGAGTTCCCACATCGTTACCCTGCCGCATTCCCTGCGTCGGATCGTGACTTTCCCAGAAAGTTTTCAACAGCATCTCGTAATCGATTTTTTCAGGATCGTAGACGACGCGCACCACCTCGTTATGTCCCGTCATCCCAGTACAAACTTCCTGGTAGGTGGGGTTGGGAGTATAACCCGCCGCATACCCCACCGCCGTCGAATACACGCCATCGAGTTGCCAAAAGCGGCGTTCGGCGCCCCAAAAGCAACCCATCCCGAACATCGCCAGTTTCATCCCGTCGGGATAGGGAGGTGTCAAGGGCGTTTTGAGAACGAAGTGTTTCTCAGGGACGGGCATTGACGTATCCCGTCCGGGGAGTGCCTCTTGAGGTTTGGGCAGGCTGAGTTTTTTACCGAATCCAAAGAAAACCATAGTTTCGATCGCGTGTCTCTTGTATCTCCTTTACATTATCGGACGAGAAGAGGAGAGGGGGAGATGGGGAGAGAGGGAAAATACATTGTCGGTGCTTGACGATCGATCGGTCTCCCGTTCGACAGCCGATTTTTCAAGTCACTCCCCCTGCGAACTGTTCACTGTTCGCTGTTCGCTTCAGATAGGGAGACAAACTCTTCATCGAGTTCCGGTTGGTCTGGTTCAGTCCCTTGGTTCGAGTTCCTGGCGTCGATCGCTGGAAGCCAGATTTTTTCCACCTCGGGGGTAAAACCGAGCCACTGCTTCGACAAATCGGCAAAAGATTGAGAACAACCACTGACGCAAAAGCGCGTTTTCGGCGTCGGCGACATCCCCTCCTCGTTGGATTCCCCCGAGGCTGCCAATCCTAATAAATCTAACTCTCGTGCGGCGGCGGCCACCACGTACTCGGCAGGATCGATTAACGAAACCGTTTCCGGTAGAAGCGTCCGCAACACCGGTTCGAGGTGGGGATAGTGGGTGCAACCGTACACCAGCGTATCGATGCGGTGTTTGAGCAAGGGTTGGAGGTACTTCGAGACGATTTGACGGGTTTGGGGATGATGAATGCGGTTGCCTTCGACGATCGGCACGAATTCCGGACAGCCCACTTCCCAAACGTGAGCTGAGGGGTTGGTTTCCAACACCGCTTGACGGTAGGCGCCACTTTTGGCCGTGGCGGGGGTGGCGATGACGCCGATGCGCTTGCCTCGCCGGACTGCCGCTCTCGCCCCCGGTAAAATCAACCCCAAAATGGGGAAATTGAACTCGTGGCGTACCGTTTCTAAGGCGAGCGCCGAACTGGTGTTGCAGGCGACAACGGCCATTTTGACCTGACAGTTAGCCATCCAGGTGAGGATTTCTCGCACGAACCGCAAAATCTCCTCGGGCGATCGCGTACCGTAGGGCAACCGGGCGGTATCCCCGAAATACAAAACCGACTCGTGAGGCAGTTGTCGGTATGCAGCCCGCAGTACGGTCAAGCCGCCGACGCCGCTATCGAAAATCCCGATCGAGCGAGTGTTGTTGGTCATGGTGTTTTAAATACCGATGTTAGCGGAGGAACAGGGACGCGGATCGATCGCGAGGCGTCGGCAAGCCGTTCTCGCCA
This sequence comes from Baaleninema sp., assembly GCF_049974805.1. Classification (NCBI taxonomy): domain Bacteria; kingdom Bacillati; phylum Cyanobacteriota; class Cyanophyceae; order Oscillatoriales; family Oscillatoriaceae; genus Baaleninema; species Baaleninema sp. The sequence continues at coordinate 9,631 of NZ_JBNGCO010000121.1, read as the reverse complement.
CAGAAACCGCCGTTACTGACACAGAGGACCGGGACAGTACTGGTTGACGTACTGCAAAATCCCCCGCGCGATGGCTTGGGCCAGCAATTCGCGATACTGAGCGTCGGACAGACGCGGCGCGTCGTAAGCCCCCGTGACGAAACCGAGTTCCACTAACACCGCTGGCATATCCGTATTTCGCAGTACGTAAAAGCGAGCGGTTCGCACGCCGCGATCGGGGCCGCCCGTGGCTTGGAGGAGGTTTTGATGGATGGTGGCAGCGAGATCGCCTCCCGTTTGGTAATAGTAGGTTTCAATGCCGTTAACGTCGGGACGGCTCATGCTGATGGCGTTGGCGTGAATGCTGACGAACAAGTTGGCGTTGAGGCGGTTGGCTAACTGAACACGGGGTTCGAGTTCGACGGTACGGTTGTCCTCTCGAGTTAAGACGGCAGCCACGCCGTTTTCCTCCAACAAGTCCGCGATGCGATGGGACATGGGATTGACGATATCGATTTCGCTGAGACCGCCAATGCCCACAGCGCCGGGGTCGCTGCCGCCATGGCCGGGGTCGATGACCACCACCACTTGACCTTGAGGAATTTGGGGTACATCGTCCCAAGAAGAAGTGGTGTTGCGGCGGTTGGCGACGGGTAAGGGGGCGGACTCGATGCTGTAGGGTTCGAGTTCGAGGGACAGCATTTGCGTGCTGGGTTGGTTGATGCCGTTGACCGATACTTGGGGGGCGGGCATGACGCGCAACATCACGGTTTCGGGGTCGGCCTGTTCGGCACGTACCCAGGAAATGGACGCGCTGTCGCGGGCGCTGGGGACGCGAAAGCCCGAGGCGAGGCGGGCATTGCGAATTTCAATTTGGTAGGCCAGAGTTCGACGATCCCAGTAGCCCACGGCTTGAATGTCGCCGTCGGCGCGGACTAACAGGCGGTTGCCGTCAACGGTAATTTCTATGGCTTCGATAACGGAGGTTTGTCGGTTGCGTTGAACCTGTCTCGGTCGGTTTTCCTGTCGGTCGTCCGCGTCTCGATCGAATCGATTTTCACCTCGGAGAAAGTCGCCGACAGGGATAGGGGCATCTTGAGAATCGCGGCCTTCGGCGATGGAAGTCGGCGTCGAAGACGATAGCGATTTGAGATCCCAGGTGGCGCGATCGACGGTTTGCGATCGCGCCACCGCACCGAATTCGGAAACCATGAGCATACTTGCGAGACTTGGGAGCAACCAGTGAACTCTGACCATATTTCTCCTTACAAACAGGATCGTCGTGTGAGACGAGGGCATCTTAAACATCGCCGATTTTTCCCGAACTGTTTCGCCCGACGAACCGATCGACAAACTGGCTTGAAAAATAGCACAAAAACTTCACCCAGAGTAGGGTGAAGCTCTGGGATACGGCGATCGAAAAGGGGAGTTTCCATCGTTTTACGGTCGCGCGATCGCTGTTACCGGACATCGACGCACCGTTGAATCCAATCGAGAATCGCACGGTTGACTAGGTCGGGGCGTTCGTCGTGAACGCAATGACCGCCGCGATCGAACTTCAATAATTCTAAAGTCGGATTGACCGCTTGAAATTGCTGGGGACGGGCGAGTTTCGGCGGCACCATGCGATCGTCTTCCGCCCACATTAACAAGCCCGGAATCTCTAAACCTCCCAGGGACTCGACCACGTCGGGACAGAATTCTACCTCGCTGGAGGCGCGAGCCAGACGACAGAACGCCCCCGATGCCCCGCGATCGAAAGCTGGCGGCGCGAATACCTCCACCGGGTCCTCCGGTACGGAACCGCTGTCGGCGTAGGCGAACCGCGCCCAAGGCCGCAGTCGCTCCGGATGGCGAATCCAGTAAAAAATCGGTTTGAGTAAGACTGGAGAGGAAAACAAGCGTTCGATCGCCCCCACCAGCGGCCGTAACGGCGGCGGTAACACCTGACGCCGTAACGCCGGGTCGGGGAGCGTAATCAACACCATGCCCCGCACGGCCTCCGGGTAGCGTTGCGCCAGCGTGACCACGGACAGGGAGCCGATGGAGTGACCTACCCACACAGCGGGACGGGCGATCGTTTGTTGCCAAAACTCGTAAGCTTGCTCGGCCCACAGCTCCACGCTGTAACGAGTTGGAGCTTTTTCGGCCGCGCCAAACCCCAGTAAATCTAAGGCGTATACCGGATGGCGATCGCTCAACGGCCCCAGGTTGTAACGCCAGTGGTCGATCGAACCGCCGAACCCGTGGAGCAATACCAGCGGCATCGGCGACGACGACGCCGCCCTCGGACGCGCGACGGCGTAGCGGGTTTGCCATCCGCGCCAAATCCAATCGCGCTGCTGGGGAACGTCGAGATTAGAAGTCAAAGCGGTGATGGGAGCGTCCTCTCGATCGAAATGTCGTATTCCCCCATTGTAGGCGATCCCACCTGGCCTTTCACCCCCGACCGCAGCCGGAGATCGACAGGCAATTTGAGAATTTACATTAAATCTAGATACGATCGAAAATATTCCGAGTAGAATATCAATACGACTGTTCTCGATCTCTGACACACATTTACTGAACTACAGACCTATCGAGCCAATAAATCAAACCAATTCATATGCCTGCAATCGGAAGAAGACGACAACGGGATTTACCCCAAATCAACGAGCGAATCCGCTTTCCCAAAATTCGAGCCATCGATACCGAGGGAGAGCAACTCGGCATCATGCCCCCCGCCGAAGCCCTGAAAATCGCTGAAGAAAAAGACCTCGATCTCGTCTTGGTCAGCGATAAAGCCGATCCGCCAGTCTGTCGGATCATGGACTACGGCAAATATAAGTTCGAGCAAGAGAAACGCTCTAAGGAAGCCAAGAAAAAGCAGCACTCTTCCGAACTCAAGGAAGTGAAGATGCGCTACAAAATCGAAGATCACGATTATCAGGTGCGCGTCAAGCAGGCGATGCGCTTCCTCAAAGCGGGAGATAAGGTCAAAGCTACGGTCATGTTCCGAGGCCGGGAAATCCAACACACCGATCTCGCTCAACAGTTGCTCGAACGCTTGGCCAAAGACTTAACGGACTTGGCGGAAGTTCAACAACGACCTAAACGGGAAGGCCGTAGCATGATGATGCTGCTGTCGCCTAAGAAATCGACATAGTTCGTTGGGGAAGGGGCGGCGTTCGCTCGAATCGGTCGCCCAGCAAGTCCTCAGACGAACGCGATCGTCGAGTCCGATCGAGGGAAGCGCCTAACCGCCGAAGGGATCTCAGCGTCGCCTCCGACCGAAAGACCCTCCTGTGGCTGCAATCCCAAAGGCCAGAAGCGTTTGTCAGCGCACATTTCTTGTTAACCTGAACTTAAGCCGTTCGCGCCAAGGCGTAACGGACTTTTTTCGCCGAAGTGGGTGGCGCGATGCCCGTTGGCCGCAGAGCCAGAGTGAGTCTCGCTCCCCAAGGACTGACCCGGACGATCGACGCTGCATGGAACTGAAAAACTGGCAATTCAACCAAGGTGGCTGGGGACAGCGGGTGCTGCAATGGGTGAACCTGCGCCCGGAAGAAGGCGAACGGACTCTACTGATGTTCGCCTTTTACACGGCCACGTCGATCGGACTGCTCTGGCTCGAAGCGGTCACCTATGGCTTGTTTCTGGATAAATACGGTGCCGAATCCCTGACGATTATTTACATCGCTAGTTCGGCGATCGGTTCGGGGCTGGGATTTTTCTATTCCTGGCTGCAAGAGGTTTTACCCATGCGACGGGCGATCGTGGCCATCGCCCTGCTCATGGCTCTCCCCCTCGTCTTGTTCCGAGTCGGCCTGGAACTGCCGCTGCTGTTCGGGATTACGGTCTTTTCGATGCGGCTGTGGATCGATGGGGCCTATATCCTTAACGACCTCAATACCTCGATCACAGCCAACCAACTCTTCAATATTCGCGAAATTAAGCGAACTTACCCCATCATTAGCAGCGGCATCCTCTTGGCCGACGTGATTAGTGGGTTCTCGCTGCCCGTCCTCATCTCCCGCGTGGGGCTGAGAAACGTCACCTTGATGGCCTGCTTCATGCTGGTCGTGGGGGCGTTTCTGCTGTTTTACCTCAGCGAAAACTACCGCCAAGCTTTCCCCGATGCCAGTCGCCGCACGGAGGAAGAAGACCCCTCCGATTACGCCACCCGCCGCTTCCAAGGACCGCTGCGAACTTACGTCTGGCTGCTGGTGACGTTCTTCGTCTTGGTGGAAATTCTCTATGTCCTCATCGAGTTCCAGTTTTACAGCGAACTGGAATTGCAATTTCAAGGGGGGGGCGTGGATTTAGCCAACGGAATCGCCAGCTTCGTCGGTATTTTTAACGGGATTCTGGGGATTTTTGAGTTGCTCACTCAGTGGTTCGCCTCCAGTCGCGTGGTGGAACGGATGGGGGTGTTTCGCGCTGGGTCGATCTTGCCGATGCTGGTGGTGCTGATTGGCGCGATTTCCCTCTCTAGTGCTTTGGGAGGCTGGTTCGACCTGTTCCTCGGGGTCATCGCCATTAAGTTCGTTGACGAACTGTTTCATTACACCCTCATTGAAGGGACGGGGCCGGTACTGTTTCAACCCCTGCCGGAATCTCAGCGCAATAATATGCAAGCTCTCGTGAATGGGGTGGCGGAACCGGTGGCCACGGGGGTGGCGGGTTTGGTCATGTGGGCGCTGATTTGGGGCGGACGCCGCTTTTTGGGGAAAGACCAGTGGCAAGCTCTGCAAAGCCCGGTTTTTGTGTTCTTGGTGGTGTTGGTGGCCATGGCCTGGATTGCCATCATTTTGTTGATGCGATCGCGCTATGTGGGGTTGCTCGTCTCGAGTGCGGAACGGGGACGCTTGGGCGTCTCTGATGTGGATTTGCGGGTTCTGAAACGGTCGGTGGTGGAAACGCTGGAAAAACCTACGTCCGATGCCGACAAACGCTCTTGTGTGGAACTGCTGGCGCAAATCGACCCGAAAAATGTCGGGGAAGTGTTGGCGCCGCTGCTGGCCGGCTTGTCGCCAGCGTTGCAGCGCCAGAGTTTGGAGGTGATGCTGGAACATCCGAAGGCGGAGTATTTGCCCCAGGTGCGGGGGCTGATCGATCGCCCTCAACCGCCGGAAGTGTTAGCCTTGGCGTTGCGCTATGTCTGGTTGACGGAACGCACGCCGGATATGCGACAGTTACGCCCCTATCTGCGACCGGAAGTCGACCCGGTGGTTCGCGCCACGGCGGCTTCGCTGATTTTGCGGAAGGGAAATCGGGAACAGAAGGCGGAAGCGACGAACGCGCTGCGGCGGATGTTAACTCACAAGCAGGAACGGGAACGGGTTATGGGAACCCGCGCTTTGGGAGAGGCGGATTTTCTGCAAGGGTTGCGACTGTACGTCCCCAATTTGCTGCAAGATGAATCGCTGCGGGTGCGCTGTGCGCTGTTGGAGGTCATCGCTTCGACCCATTTGGAGGAGTACTATCCGTCTCTGTTGCGGGGACTGTCCTATAAATCGACGCGAGACGCGGCGATGCAGGCGTTGGTACGGTTGGATAATGAGGTACTCGATCGCCTGGTGGCGTTGGCTGAAGATGTTCACAAACCCGATTTGGTGCGGATGTACGCTTGGAGTACCATCGCCGAAATCGGGACGGTGGAAGCGATCGATGTTTTGGTGTCCCATTTGATGACGGCTTGGGGAACTAACCGCCGCAATATCCTGCGAATTTTGTTGAAAATGCCCGAAGAACGGGGCATTGAAGGGGTTCTCGATCGCCTGGGACGGCGCGGGGTGGAAATCCTCATCGACCAAGAGTTGATGTTTATGGGACAGTTATACGCGGCGTTGGTGGATTTGCCGGAGGTGGAGATCCCCCCGGACGAACCGGAGGCGGTGGCGACTCGTCCGCGCACGAACGGTCACGTGAGTTTGACGGCGGATTACGCCATCGAACTGCTGCGCCGCGCGTTGCAAGATTTGCAAACGGACAGCGTGGAACGGCTGTTTTTGTTGATGAAGTTTTTGTATCCCCTCAGTTCGATTCAGGCGGCGGCGTTTAACCTCAAATCGGGATCGCGATCGTATATGGCGCGAGGGTTGGAGATTCTCGACAACACCATCGATATTCCCAGTAAGCGATCGCTGTTGAGCGTTCTCGATCGCCAAGGGGATGCGGAAAAACTGCAAAATCTTTCGGAATTGGTGGACTATCAACCGATGTCCCCCAGCGATCGCCTGCGGTTTTTGCTGGAATTGCGCCTGTTCCTGTCAGACTGGCCCCTGGCTTGCTGCTTCCACGTGGCCCGGGTGGCGCGGTGGAGTATCGGCGCCGACCAGACTTTGGCGGGTTTGCGACATCCGACGGGATTCGTGCGGGAAGCGGTTTTGGCCTATTTGGAGGTGGCCTCGCCCCGCGCCCTGTTAGAATTACTCCCGAAACTGCAAAACGATCCCGATCCCCTCGTGGCGGCTCAAGTTCGGGAATTGATGGAGCGGTTTGGGTTGAGTTCGTCTAAGGCTTAGCTAAATTGAAAGGGTAAAATTAGAAAGCGGTAAGCCTCGGATATCGCTCCATCGAAACGGAAACGCGCGTTTCCGTTCGCGGTGTCTGTTTTGGCTCCCTACTCTTCGTTTCCTTTCTGCCCCATGCTTACCAGTGTCGATCGCTTGTTGTTCGTGCGAGGCGTCCCCATTTTTAAAGAGCTTCGGGACGACTTTCTCGTGCGTTTGGCTTCGGTGATGGACGAGTTGTCCTTTCCTGTCAACCATACAATTTTTACGGAGGGGCAGGAAGGTCGATCGCTGTATATCGTCGTCTCGGGTGTGGTGCGGGTGCATATTGGCGATCGAGACCTGGCGCGACTGTCTCAGGGCGCCTGTTTCGGGGAAATGTCCCTCTTCGACGCGGAACCGCGATCGGCCTCCGTCACTACCTGCGACCCCTGTGAGTGCTTGATGTTGACGCAACAGCAACTCTACGACGCCATCGACGAAACGCCGGGAATCGCCATTAATATTATTCGCCTGTTGTCCCGCCGCACGCGGGAACTCAACCAGAAACTCAATTTGCAAGAGGCGCGGTTGCAAGATGCTAGACAAAGAGACGCGGAACTCCGTAATCTGGGGTCGTAGTTTGCTGCCCTCGTCATGAATTCTTCTGCTTCCGTCATGTCTTCTACTCGTTCTGTGCCGTCGGTCGCCCTGCGGGGGGCGATTTTCGATATGGACGGCGTGTTAACTGATACGATCGAGTTTCACTATCAAACTTGGCAACGACTGGCCGATGAGGAGGGAATTCCGTTCGATCGCCAAGCTAACGAGGCGCTACGAGGCTTGTCGCGACGGGATTCGCTGCTGCGGATGCTCGACGGACGCAGGCTGCCGGAAGAGACGATTCAAACCCTGTTAGACCGCAAAAATCAGTATTTTCGCGAGTTCGTGGAGACGATGACTTCCGAACATCTGTTACCGGGGGTGCGATCGTTCCTCGATGAGGTTCGCGCGGCTGGGATTAAAACGGCGGTGGCCTCCGCCAGTCAGAACGTTTACGCTGTCATCGAACAGTTGGGAATTGCTGAGGATATCGACACCATTACCAATGTTTACTGTGTCGATCGCCCTAAACCTGCCCCGGATGTCTTTTTACACGCCGCCGAACAGTTGGGACTCTCTCCCCAAGACTGCGTGGTGTTCGAGGATGCTGAGTCCGGCGTCGAAGCCGCTTTGGCCGCGAAAATGCGCGTCGTGGGACTCGGACCGGCGGAACGGGTGGGGGCCGCCCATTGGGTGCTTCCCGGTTTGGATGGGTTGCATTGGTCGGACGTCACCGCGAAATTTGTTGATCGCTAAATTGAGTCGATCTGGGTATTGACATTTACTTATAAATATGGTAAAGACGAGATGGGGACTTTCCCAGGCGAGTCCCCATCCCAGACCCTCTGTGTTCTCTGTGTCTCTGTGGTGGCTAAACTCGTCGTTCTAGAGCTAATCGGCAACTCCATCGATGGAGGGTTCGACTCCATCCTCGAAATCGGCGAGGCGGGAGAACGACCGCAGTTGAGAGAACGGGGGAAACTGCCCGCCAACCCCGCCCTACAAGCGCAATTGCAAGCGTGGCAAGACGCCTACAGCCGTTTGGGCCCCCAGAGGCGTCTCAAACCCAAATCCATCGAATACCGCAACGCCCGCGATCGCTGTCGAGACGCCGCCGCCGAACTCGAACGTCAGTTTCAAAAGTGGCTGGCGTCAGAGAGTTTCCGCGAGATCGATCGCCGCTTGCGAGAAACCCTCAATCCCGGCGACGAAATTCGTTTGGCGATCGCCAGCGACCAGTCAGAATTAAGAAAACTCCCGTGGCATCTGTGGGATTTTTGCCGCCGCTACCCGAACATCGAAGCCACCTTCGCGCCGCTGACAGGCATTGCACCGATGGCGTCGCCGCAGTCCGATCGAGACCCCACATTGAAAATCTTGGCAATTTTGGGCAATGACGAAGGCATCGATATCGAGAGCGATCGCCGTTTTCTCGAAAGCCTAGCGGGGGCAGAGGTGACGTTTCTCGTGTCGCCCCAACGACAAGCCATCCACGATCGACTATGGGAAAAACACTGGGACATCATCTTTTTTGCCGGACATAGCGAAACCCGCGAAGGCGAAGGATTTCTGGCGGCGTTTTCTCGGGGAAAGGGATTTCACGCCTCTGTGCGAGAAGCCAGAGAACGGTTGCAGGGCATGGAAGATCGCTTTCCCTGCAACCGTTGGCTTCCGGCGATCGTGCAGCATCCCAATGCGACGCCTCCGGTGTGGCGGCGTTCGCCTCTGACGCGGTATCGGCTTCCGGGGGGGAAACTATGGCGGAAAATCGCGGCGACGGCGGCGGTGGCGGGGGTGGCGATCGCTCTCAACGGATGGGGACGAAATACCCTGGGGGGTTGGTTGCATCGCCAGGGATGGAATCACTATCGCGCAGAACGACAAGACGCCGCTGAGGATTGGTGGCGCTGGACCTTGCGCGTCGATCCCCAGCGACGGGCGACATTGTTGATGTTGGGACATCTCTACGAACGGGCGGGGGACGAAGCGGCGGCGGAAGAGTTGTACCAACAGGCGGCGCGGCGCGGTTTACCTGTAGCGTATCGCAAGTTGGCGCAGTTGAGGCTGCGGCGTGGGGGCGATGTCAGTACAGCGGTGGTATGGGCGGAACAGGGGTTGGCGTTGTTGGATGAAGGGATTCCGGCGGAGAAGTCGGGGCGGGAAGAACTGTTGACAACTCTGGCTTGGGCGCGATGCCGTCAGGGTTCGACGGCGGAAGCCACGACGCTGCTGGAGGAGGTGTTGGCGTCTCCGAAGGAGGTGGTGGCGGCGCGGTGTTTGTACGGGGCGATTTGGAGCGATCGCGGGTTTCCCGAGGAGGCGAGGGCGTTTTGGCAAGTTTGCGCGGCGGAGGCGAACCCCCTCGACCCGGACGAGGAACGCTGGCGAGAACGGGCGTTACGGGAGTTGGCGCAACGGTGACGGTTTAATTTTGTCGTTTTAATTTTGTCGTTTTAATTTTGTCGTTTTAATTTTGTCGTTCGCACGAACGACATAAATCTCTCGAAATCCTGCGTTGGAATGGGTACTGGTCACTTAAGGTGGCAAGTCTCGAAAGCTTCTTAGAGAAAGCATTT
>NZ_JBNGCO010000120.1:0-13663 GCF_049974805.1 Baaleninema sp. | reverse complement strand
TCCTCCCCGCGCTAAAGCGACGGGGATTCCAAGCTACCGAAAGTTTTACTTGAGAGTTGAGAGGGCGAACCTCGGTTCGCCCCAACGAGAAATTTTACGAGATCCTTAGAGGATGCCCATCCAGGTTAACAGACCTTTTCCGGTGAGGATTTCTAAAATGAGCAATCCCACGAAGCCAATCATGGCAAAGCGTCCGTTAATCTGTTCGGCGTAGGGCGTCCATCCGAAGCCGGGTTCGTAGCGATCGCTGTTCGTTTCTTGTACGTTGGGCGTTTCGTTCGTCATGGGGGTCTCAACCAACTGGGGATATCACGATTACATAGGATACCGCGCTCCTCTTCGCTTCGCTACGATCGCATCTTTCGCAAAAGTCAGATACTCAAGTCAAGTCGAGATATCGTAACAGAGAGGAGCGATCGTGAGCAAACCAACGAAATCTGAAAAACGTTCCCAAGACAATGCAGAAAAAGTTCGTTGAAATTGTTGCGATAACCGACAAGTTTTTTCAGCAACATTTAAACGAGGAATATGCCGAACTGATTCGCTTCGCCACCGCCGCACTTTGCCGAAAACGGCCGTCTCCCTTCGCTCGCGGTCGGGCAAAAACTTGGGCGTAGAAAATCGAGACAGATGGGCGATCGGGGATTCGAACCCCGAACCAGCGGATTAAGAGTCCGATGCTCTGCCGTTGAGCTAATCGCCCTCACTACAACCGTTTTAATGGCTTTAACACGATTGTAGCGTCTAATTTCAAATCGTCGAGAACCCCGTCCCGCGATAGCCGAAATCGCAACAACTCGGATGCAGGATTTCCGCCAACAGTTCTAAGGAATCCACCAATCGCGGGCCCGGACGGTTGAAATACTGATTACCATCGCAATAGTACACTCGTCCCGTTTGCACCGCCTTCAACTGCGGCCACACCGGATGTTGCGTCAGATGTTTTGCGTCTTCCTGAGTTTCCTGCAAATCGTACCCGCAGGGCATGACGACGATAACATCGGGATCGACGGCTTCCAGGGATTCCCACCGGGTCCAAGGGGAATGTTGGCCGATTTCGCTTAAGTAGGGAACACCTCCAGCCAGTTGTACCAATTCCGGAACCCAGTTTCCGGCAGACATCAAGGGTTCCGTCCATTCAATGCACACCACGCTGGGTTCCGGTTGTCCCGCCACTCGCCGCCGGACTTCCTCAACTCGCTGTTTTAAGCTGGCGATCGAATCTTCGGCGTCAGACCCCAACTGTTCCCCCACTAAGCGCATATTTTCCCAAACTTCCGCTAAAACGCTCGGTTGCAGGGAAATCACCTTGGGTTGACTCTGGCTGAGTTGCGCCACCGCCGCTTCCACTTCCGCTAAACTGGCCGCACAGACTTCGCATTGAGCTTGGGTGATAATGTGCGTGGGTTGGAGTTCTCGCAGTAACTCCGTTTCGACCCGGTAGACGCTGAGTGCCGATTGTAGTAATTCTGTAACGCGATCGTGAATTTCGGGACTGCTACCGTTGGGGTCGAACTGAGGCTGAGTACAGGCGGGAAGCGATCGAACCGACTCGGGAAAGTCGCACTCGTGGGAACGCCCCACCAGGCGATCGCTCAGTCCGAGGCTGTGGACGATTTCAGTGGCACTAGGAATTAAAGAGACGATACGCAGGTCGGACATGAAACAGGCTCGATGTTGAGGTCTTCATTACTCAAACTCTACCGTATCGCCAAAGCCTATTACCACAAAATATAAAAATTGTCAAGATAAAACCCATCCGCGAAAGCCGTAGGCGGAAACACAGACCCCAAATGGCGCGATCTCCGATCCCGGCGATCGCCTTGAAATCCCTAAAATGAGGATGTCAGACAGAGACCGACTCAACCCACGCCTATGCAACCGACCAATCCCAACCAATTCACCGAAAAAGCCTGGGAAGCGATCGCCCGCACGCCGGACGTCGCCAAACAAGCCAACCAACAGCAAATCGAGAGCGAACACCTCATGCAATCGCTTCTCGAGGGAGAAGGGCTGGCAGCGAGTATCTTTAGCCGCGCCGGGGTCGCTGTTGCCAGTTTACAAGAGAAAACCCGAGATTTTATTCAAAAACAACCTAAAGTAACAGGAAGTAGTACCTCAGTATATCTCGGGCGGAGTCTCGACAGCCTGCTCGATCGCGCCGACAGCTATCGAAAAGAGTACGGAGACGAATATATCTCCATCGAACATATCGTCCTCGGCTACATCAAAGACGATCGCTTCGGAAAAAATCTCTTCAAATCCCTCAACCTCACCGAGAAAAAACTCAAAGACACCATCTCACAAATTCGCGGAACCCAGAAAGTGACCGACCAAAACCCAGAAGGAAAATATAACGCCCTCGAAAAATATGGGCGCGACCTCACCGACGCCGCGAAAAAAGGCAAACTCGACCCCGTTATCGGACGGGACGACGAAATCCGCCGAACCGTGCAAATCCTCTCGCGGCGAACCAAAAACAACCCCGTCCTCATCGGCGAACCCGGAGTGGGTAAAACCGCCATCGCCGAAGGACTGGCCCAGCGCATCGTCAAAGGAGACGTACCGGAATCCCTGCGCGATCGCAAACTGATCGCCCTCGACATGGGGTCCTTGATTGCAGGGGCGAAATATCGCGGCGAATTTGAAGAACGCCTCAAAGCCGTCCTCAAAGAAGTCACCGACTCCAACGGTCAAATCATCCTCTTTATCGACGAAATCCATACCGTCGTCGGGGCGGGGGCGACCCAAGGGGCGATGGACGCCGGAAACCTCCTTAAACCCATGTTGGCCCGGGGCGAACTGCGCTGTATCGGGGCGACGACCCTGGACGAATACCGCAAATATATCGAAAAAGACGCAGCGTTAGAACGTCGGTTTCAACAGGTGTACGTAGACCAACCCAGCGTTGAAGACACCGTGTCCATTTTGCGGGGACTCAAAGACCGCTACGAAACCCACCACAACGTCAAAATCGCCGACAGTGCGTTAGTAGCGGCGGCGACCCTGTCCACTCGATATATTAGCGATCGATTCCTTCCCGACAAAGCCATCGACCTCGTGGACGAAGCGGCGGCCAAACTGAAAATGGAGAGTACCTCCAAACCCGAAGAACTCGACGAGATCGATCGTCGCATCATGCAACTCGAAATGGAAAAACTGTCGCTGCAAAAAGAAAGCGACCCCGCCTCCAAAGAACGGTTGCAACGCCTCGAAAAAGAACTCGCCGACTGCAAAGAAGAACAAACCCATCTCAACGCCCAATGGCAAGCAGAAAAAGACATTCTCGACGGTCGTAAATCTCTCAAAGAAGAGATCGATCGCGTCCAAGTCGAAATCGAAGACGCCGAACGCAAATACGACCTCAACCGCGCCGCCGAACTCAAATACAGCAAACTTCCCGAACTCCAGAAAAAACTCTCCGAAACCGAAGCCAAATTCACCAGCGCCCAAACCAGCGGCGAAGCCTTACTTCGCGAAGAAGTCACCGAAGCCGACATCGCCGAAATCATCTCCAAATGGACCGGAATTCCCATCAGTAAACTCGTCGAATCCGAGAAAGAAAAACTCCTACATCTCGAAGACGAACTCCACCACCGCGTCGTCGGACAAGACGAAGCCGTGACCGCCGTGGCCGACGCCATCCAGCGGTCTCGCGCCGGGTTAGCGGACCCCAACCGTCCCGTCGCCAGTTTCCTGTTCCTCGGACCGACCGGAGTCGGTAAAACCGAACTGGCGAAAGCCCTCGCCGCCTATCTCTTCGACACCGAAGACGCGATGGTTCGCATCGATATGTCGGAGTACATGGAAAAACACGCCGTTTCCCGTCTGATTGGGGCGCCTCCGGGGTACGTGGGATACGACGAAGGCGGACAACTCACCGAAGCGGTTCGCCGCCGTCCCTACGCCGTGATTCTCTTCGACGAAGTCGAAAAAGCCCACCCCGATGTCTTCAACGTCCTGTTACAAGTTCTCGACGACGGACGCATCACCGATTCCCAAGGTCGAACGGTGGACTTCAAGAACGCCATCATCATCATGACCAGTAACATCGGGTCGCAATTCATTCTCGACATATCCGGGGACGATTCCCAATATGAAGAAATGAAATCGCGGGTGACGGAGGCGTTGCGGGCGAATTTCCGACCGGAATTCCTCAACCGCATCGACGACACGATTATTTTCCACGCCCTGGAAAAAGCCCAGTTGCGGAATATCGTGAAGTTGCAAGTCCTGCGACTCGAAAAACGCCTCGATGACAAGAAAATGGCGCTCAAACTCTCCGAAGGAGCGATCGATTTCCTAGCAGAAGTCGGTTACGATCCCGTCTACGGTGCGCGTCCACTGAAACGAGCGATTCAACGGGAGTTAGAAACCCAAATCGCCAAAGGAATTTTACGAGGCGACTTTGGCGACGGCGATACCATTTTCGTCGATGTGGAAAACGAGCGGTTGTCGTTTAAACGACTTCCGGCGGAGTTAGCCACTGTATAGGTTCGATGCTATCTTAGAAGGGCGGACAATTGTCCGCCCTTCGTGATTTTGATTCGTTATCTTAAAAACTCGGTGGTACGAACCTCTGTAAAACCCAACAACACCATTTATTTTTTTATAAAACTCCTCTAATTTTTTTTACAAAAAGTTATGGTGTGGTGAACCCCCTCAAACCAAGAGTTCGGATAACCCCAAAATTGCGAGGTTCAAATGGTACAGACATCTCTTATTTCAGACCCTAAAACCCTGGCGATCGCCTTTCCTAAAACGCTCAAACTCCACATCACAAACGACCAGTTTACCAAACTCGCAGCCGCCAATCGCGATTTGCAACTCGAAAGAACCGCGAAAGGAGAGTTAATCGTGAATCCACCCACCGGATGGGAAACGGGAAAACGCAATCGCAGTATCGTCGGACAACTCGATCGCTGGTACGAAAAACACGCAGAGTTAGGAGAAGCCTTTGAATCTTCCACGGGTTTTATTTTACCCAACAGTGCAATTCGTTCCCCCGATGCGTCTTGGGTGAGTCGAGAACGTTGGAACGCCTTAACTCCCGAAGAAAAAGGAACCTTTGCCAAAATTTGTCCGGATTTTGTCGTTGAATTGCGCTCTGATTCGGATAGCCTCAAATCCCTGCAAGATAAAATGCGCGAGTATCTGGAAAATGGCGCAAAACTGGGTTGGTTAATCGATCCGCAACAACGAAAGGTAGAAGTGTATCGATCGAATTCAGAAGTAGAAGTGTTAGACAACCCCACAGAAGTTTCAGCCGCTCCCCTATTACCAGGATCTACCTTGAATTTTCAGCGAATTTGGAGCGAATAAATTTAAACCCAACCACCAATTTTAACTTTTATAACCAAACCCCTCTGTGTTTCTGTGGTGAAAAATCCCATCAAATCAACGGTTTGGATGTTGGGTTTCGTTCCTCAACCCAACCTACGGAACATCCCCTCAAACGCCGCTTCCATCTCCCGCGCAAACACTTCCGCATTCCACAACGGCGACGAATGGCGCGACTGCTGAAGTTTCCACGCCACATCCTGACGTAACCCGGCGTCAGTACCCAACCGCACCCCCCATTCCACATATTCCTCATCGCTAAAGGCGATTCCCTCCCTCACCCCCAGCAACTGGAGAAAATCGAAACTGTGGCGACTGGCGAACTGTTCCCCCACCCGCGTCACCAACGGAATTCCCATCCACAGGGTTTCCAGCGTCGTCGTGGCGCCGTTGTAGGGATAAGTATCGAGAACCACGTCGGCGAGGCTGAGATTGGCGCGATGCACCGCTTCTGTGGCATCGTTAGGGAGGAAACGCAGGCGATCGATCTCCACCCCTTCTTCTTCCGCCAACCGAGAAAACCACTGACGCAACGCCTCGCGATCGACGTACAATCCTTTAACAATAAAATAACTGTTAGGAACCTGTTTGAGAATTCGCAACTGTAATCGGGCGTTCTCCGGATGACGTTTCGCCCCGGTTTGCGAACTGAAATACACCACCGCATCGGGGGGAATCTCCACATCTTCCCGCCGTAACGTGGGAACCCCCACTTCAAATCCATCGACGGCGATGAAGGTTTCGGGAAGTCGCCAGAGTTTCGTGGAATAGTCGCTTTGGGCGTTTTCTGGAACCACGCGGGAATCGACGAGAAAATAGTCGATCGCCGGTAATTCCGAGGCGTCGAAACCCAGCCAACTCACTTGAACCGGGGCGGGTTTTAAGGCTAAAACGGCGGTGGCTTGGGGACAGGTTAAACTGTCGAGGTCGATTAAAATATCGAGCTTGTCGTTGCGGATAGTTTCGGCAATTTTCGGGATTGAAAGTTTAGAAACATCCCGAAATTCGCTGACGCTGCTGGAGATTTCGGCTTGGATTTCGTCGGGTTTGTTTTGTAGGGAATAGGCAAAAATTTCGTATTTTTCTGTGTCGTGATAGCGCAACAGCCAGCGCACGAGATGTCCGACAGAGTTGCGACGAAAGCAACTGGAAAGATAGCCGATTTTTTTGAGCGTTTTGGATTTTTCTAACCTTGGAGGTTCTCCGAAATGGTCGCGTAATTTAGCTTGAAGGAGGCTTGAGAGCCGATATCGCAAGTTGTGGAGTTTTTGCGGGTTGTCTTCTAAATAGGGTAAAAATGACGTGGTGGCGAAGCCTTGTACCAGGTCGGGCAGGTCGATTTCCGGTTGCGTTTGGATGAGTTCTTCCAGTTTGGCTTCGAGTTCGCCGTGGAGAGTTCGGGCGTTTTTAAATTCGCCGCCCCCTCTCAGTAATCCCCGTAATAATAAGTAGTAGGCGGCGATTTGTTGGGGAAGGCTTTCGGCGCGATCGAGAAATTCTCGAGACCGTTGAGCCGCCAGGCCGTACTGTTGCGTTTCTTGGTAAAGATTGATTAATTTAACTAAAATTGGCAGGTTCTCGCCTTGCAATTTTAGCCAAAGTGTGCTAAGCAAGATTAAAATAGATTTCGAGGCGGCATCTTGCTGCAAGATGGGGGCGGATCGATCGAAAAAGGCTTTGGGAACTGAAGACTCAGAAGACGCCGTTTCAACGCAAGTTTCAAACAGCGCCCAAACGGTGGGAATCGTCAACTCTAAATTCCACAAGGACTCGAAGAGCCGTTGTCGCAAAATCTCCTCAACGGATTCCGTTTTCAAAACCTCTAAACTGGCTTGAAATACGGTCTCGTCGAACTCGCCCAACTTGGCCAAAAGCACCGTCAAGCGCAGCCAATTCTCGCCGTTTTCGGGACGTAATTCCGCGATCGCCCTCCGTATCGTTTGCGCCGATCGATCCTTAGCGATCGCCTCTCGCCGTTGCGCCTCCGCCTCCAACACCGCCACCAGTTCCGCCGTCAACCGTTCCGTATCCTCACCGGACATCATCCCCGACAGCCAAGTGGCTTCGGCGTCCTCCCCATCGCCCCGCAACAGTTGCGTCAAGCCCAAATACCAGTAAAACTCAGAAATATCGGGACGTTGAGAAATCACCCGTTCGTAGAGAATACCAGCACGATCGAACTGTTCCCGCATCAAACACTGATACGCCTGCCAAGTCAACCCCTCCTCTCCCGCAGACAACCGCGACAACTCGATCGCACTCTCGTCTACCAAACCGCGCAACCAGACTTCCCATTCCTGCGCGCGACAGTCCCAAGTACAATGACCGTTGACCCAATCCACCTGATTTCGCAACGCCGCCTCGTCCTCAAAATCCCGCAACACCGCCACCGTCTTATCCACAAACTCTCGCAGATAGACCTCGCGATCGATCTCCGACGCAAACGCATACCGCAACGACTCCCGACAAGCGTTCGGAATCTCAATTAACTCCCCAAATCCCGCCGTGGTTTCAGGAAGCGCAGCCAACGCACTCGTCACCACCCGACAACCACTCGCCAAAGCTTCCATCACCGAAATACAAGAAGTTTCCGCAAAAGTATTCGGATACGCCAACACCGACGCCGCCTTGAGATACTCTTTCAACCGAGGTTGCGGAACCGAACCGATATAATCCACCCCTTCCGTTTCCTGACACAGACGATATAACCTGCCGTACTTCGACTCGTCCAGCGTGCGATCGACCTGATAAACTTTCATACTCGAGAACACCTGTAACCGCGTCCCCGGGACGGCGTTGCGAATCGACGGAAACGCCTCCAACAACACCTCCAACCCCCGAAACGGCGTACTCGTGTACACCAAAACGGGCGGTTTCGACTTCGATTTTAAAATCGAAGAATTTTCCGAAAACAACCCCTCAAACACCGGGGCGATGGCGTTGCGCGTCACCCGAACCCGTCGTTTATCCACACCAAACCTGTCGCCATACTGCTGTTTCTGCCAATCGCTCACCAGTGCGAAACGGCGGTAACTATCGCGGATAATAGGATTGTGGAGGTCCTCAACCGATTCTTGGTCGTCAGCGTGTTGCGTCCAGAGAACCATCGGCGTGTGGGGACGTAACAACGGCTGAACTCGCGCCCCCAAACCGGGGTTGCTGACGACCACGAGAACGTCTACCGTAGGCATTAAGTCCCTGGCTTCCTCGCTGCGAACCGGAAGACAGGTGACGCCCCGCGACACTTGCGCCGTTTTCGTGTAGTTGACGAGAAACACCTCAATTCCCCGTTTCGACAACCGTTCGGCGAGATAACAAACCGCAGATTGAGAACCGCCCATCGGTCGCTGGTAGACGGTTTCGATTTGATAGTCCCAATCGATAAAATCGATAAAGGCGATTCTCATAATTGTTAAATCGGTCGCGTTACAGTGAGAGCAGTTGCAGCGTCTCTTGGTATTGTAGGGCTTCCCTCTCCCGCGATCGCAGCCCGCCCCCAGTCAAATCATGGTCAACATTCGCCCCCTCGAACAGATTCCCGAATACTATCGTTTAGTGCGTCCGGAAATCCTCTCCGCCGTTCCCGAGTCAGCCACGCGGATTTTAGACGTGGGTTGCGGGGCGGGAATGCTGGGAAAATATTTAAAAGAGAATCGCAGCGATCGATCCGTCGTCGGACTCGAACTCGACGAAGAAGCCTGTTACTACGCCAACCTCCACCTCGACACCGCCTATCAAGCCAACCTCGAAACCTTCGATCCGCCCTTTTCCCCCGGTTCCTTCGACTGTATCGTATTCGCCGACGTATTAGAACATCTCACAGACCCCTGGACGATCGCACGTCAGTACGTCAAATTTCTCGAACCCGGCGGAACTGTCATCGCCAGCATTCCCAACATTCGCCATTTTCCCCTATTGCGTCAAGTCCTCGAAAAAGGCCGTTGGGACTATCGCGATTGGGGAATCCTCGATCGCACCCATCTCAGATTCTTCACCAAACAGACCTTTCTCGAACTCCTCCAACAAGCCGAAATCGACTGTACCTCAATTTCCTACCTCGGCGGCGAACAATTCCAACAATTCCGTCCCCAAGACCCCGATCGCGTTTTTAAAATCGGAAACGTCGCCATTTTCGACCTTTCCGACGAAGACTTTGAAGAACTCTGCGCCTACCAACTCCTATATATTGGCGTTTACGCTCCCCAACACCCCGTTTCCTCCGAACCCGAACCCCCCGAAACCGCTGAAACCACTTACAGCGTCAGCGTCATCGTTCCCTGGTGGGACCGAGAAGAATTGCTAGAACTGTGGGACAACAACATCGAAAAACTCTCCGATACCGAAGTCATTTTCATCGATAACGGAAGTGCAGAACCCGGACGCCACGCCTTAGCGGAGTTTTGCAACACCCACGGAATTCGCCTGATTCGCAACGAAACCAACCTCGGTTTCACCGTCGCCAACAACCAGGGGGCGAAAATCGCCACGGGGGACTATCTCCTGTTTCTCAACAACGATGTCGATATTCTGAAATCTCCCGTTCAAACCCTCTGTCGCCTCGCCGGAACCGGAATCGCCGGACCCGGACCGATGGGAAACGAACTCACGGGAGAAACTTTCGTGGAAGGATGGGCGTTATGTATCGCCAAATCCACCTTTGAAGAAGTGGGGGGATGGTGTGAAGATTACGGAATCGGGTCTTGGGACGATGCAGATTTGTGTCATCAAGTCCGAATGGCGGGATATCCCATTACCCCCGTTCCCGAATTGTTCAGTCAGGGGTGGAAAGCGGGAAACACGGACAGTCCTCAACAGATGTGGATTCGCCATTTGGGAGGAACGACCCTCGGCGACGGACGCATTGATAAAATGGCGTTACAAATCCGCAATTGGGAAATCCTGATGCGGCGACATTACCAGCTTCAAGAGATTAACTGGATTGTTTTTCCCCATTGGGAGGCGTCGGAAGACGAGTTATTTGTAGCGTTGAGTGACCTATTATCGGCCTTCGTCACCCATCCGGAACGCGATCGCATGACCTTGTTAGTGGCGATTGGCGATCGATCCCAAGCAGAAATCGAACTCTTCCTCTCCGGTATCTTCATGAACCTATTAATGGAAACGGACATCGAACTCGACAGCGAACCCCAAATCTCCTTTATCGGACATCTCGATACCGTCAATTGGGACGCCCCCCTTCCCCGCAAACACGCCGAAATCCTCTTAAACACCCTCACCGGACGACTTCTCATCCAGGTTGAAGATACCGAAGCCGTCGAAGCCTCGCGATCGCAACATCTCCCCACCTATACCCCTGACGAGTTGAGGCGGTGGAGAGGGGCTGATGGGATGATGGGATGATGGGATGATGATGCGATCGGGGTCGGTGCATTTATACCCGAGTTTTCAAGTCACCCACCCTACCGTTATCAATTATCAATTATCAATTCCCGAAATGGATCTCGATCGATTCACCACGCAACTTCAACAAACCCCTTCCGACGCTGCGAGTCTCGTCGCGACGGCGGTATCCTGTCTCGAGGAGGGAGAACTTTACTGCGAAATCGGAATCCTCAACGGCGACACCCTCCACACCGCCCTCTCTCAACATCCCAGCGTCCAGGTTTGCGCCGTCGAAACCACCACGGGAAGCGAAACAGACCGCCGACTGGCTGCAATTTCTCAAATTCTCGAAGCCCAGCAACTCGACGATCGAATTTTTCTCCTCCAACAGGATCTCGAGGTGTTTTTCGACGATTGGACGCAACTCGAAGCCGAAGAGACAATCGGCGTCTACTACGACAGCGGAGATTCTGACTATCGATCGACCCTCATCAGCCTCTTGCGCGTCAAAGCCTTCTGTAGCGATCGCGCCACCTTCATTATCGCCCATCCCCAACGTCCCGCTATCCGTCAAGCAGTTTGGGATTTCCTCGCCACTCACCCGGAAACCCACTGTCTCGGAGAAGTTTCATCCGTGGCGTGGGTTCTCGCTTGGAATCCCCAACACCCCCAGCCTCTCGAGGCGGAAACCTATCTTCAATACTATCAATCCGAGATTATTGAGGCTTTCAAACCATCCCCCAAGGAAGACAAAACCTATGACGACGCCATCCGACACCACCAAGCGGGAAATTTAGACGACGCCGAACTTCTCTATCGTCGAGTGTTGCAGAACCACCCCCACCGCGTCGAGGCCTGGTTGAATTTAGGAATGTTGTACGTTTCTCTCGATCGCCCTGGCGACGCCATCACTGCATTTCAATCAGCCATCGATCGCGATCGAACCCTCGCCCACGCCTATTACGGCTTAGGATTAGCCTGGGAACGTCTCAACCACCGCGATCGCGCCCTCGACGCATACCAACAGGCCATCGATCGCGATTCCACCTTACTCGACGCCTACAATAACCAGGGAAACCTCCTGTTGCGAAACGGCCAGTTCGATCGCGCCGAAACCCTTTACCGTCAAGCCCTTTCCCTGAACCCGCAACATCTCGGAAGCTGGCTGAACCTGGGAAACGCCCTCGTCACCCAACGCCGTCTCGACGACGCCATCGCCCTCTACGACCAAGCCTTACAAACCCTCGGCCACCATTCCCAACTTCGCCAAGCCCGCCATCGCCTACAACAATACCGCGACGATCCCACCCCACTCTACCGCAGCCTCGCCCAAACCTTCCTGCAACAGGGAGACTGCGCCGCCGCCATTCCCCTCTACCGCCACCTTTCCCAAAACGGCGACGCCACCGACAGCCTCGCCTTAGCCCTCTGTTTCCAAAAAACCCAACAATTCGACAAAGCCATCGATACCCTACGCCAAGGCGTCAGTCGCTTTCCCCAAAACCTACCACTTCAACTCAAACTGATTTCCCAACTGCGGGATAACGGCGACATCAACGCCGCCCTCGACGCCGCCAACTCTGCACTCGCTGCAATTCCCCATCGCCTAGAACTCCAAACCCTCGATCGCCTCTTACTTCCCCTGTTCTACCACAGCCCCACCGAGATCGATCGATTCCGCCAACGCTTCCGAGAAGGACTCACCGACATCCTACAAAACACCCCTCTCGACACCCCAGAACATCGCCATCGCGCCCTCAAGTCCATCTCCAAAGCCTCCATCTTTTACCTAACCTATCAAGGATGTAACGACCTCGAACTCCTCACCCCATACGGCGACTGGGTACATCGCATCATCACCGCCAACCTTCCCCAAATCCCCGTTTCCGAAGCCACCCCACCTCGTCAGAAACTCCGTATCGGCTATGTCGGCGTCAGCATGGGAGACACCCGCCTCGGCGAACTCTATCTCGGTTGGTTGAAACACGCCAACCGCCATCGATTCCAGATTCACACCTACTATCTCGGACAAAACTTTACCCCCCTCACCCAAACCTTCCAACACCACAGTCAAGTCTTCCGTCGTCTCTCCCCCAACCTCGAAAACGCCGCCTCTGAAATTCTGCGCGATCGCCTCGATATCCTCATCTTCCCCGATATCGGCTTATCCTCGATCGTCACCCAACTCGCCGCCTTGCGTCTCGCCCCCGTTCAATGTACCACCTGGGCGCATCCCGTCACCTCCGGACTTCCCACCGTCGATTATTTCCTCTCCAGCCACCTCATGGAACCCGCAAACGGCGACACTCACTATCGCGAACAGTTAGTGAGACTTCCTAAAATCGGAATGTCCGTCGCGAAACCCCCAATCCCCAAGAGTCTCTCGGGAAATCGCGGGAAATTCGGCTTAGGAGTCGATCGAACCCTCTATCTCTCCTGTCAATCCCTCTCGAAATACCTGCCCCAATACGATTTTATATTTCCCCAAATCGCCCAAGCCGTCCCCAACGCCCAATTTGTTTTTATCTCCCATCCCAACCCCCAGATTACCCAAAAGTTTCGCCACCGCCTCAACACCGCCTTTTCCCAAGCCGAACTCGACGGCGAAACCTTCTGCACCATCGTCCCGCGACTCGCCGAAAAAGACTATCTCGACCTCAATTTAGCCGCCGACATTTTCCTCGATACCTTCAGTTGGTCGGGGGGCGTCACCACCCTCAAAGCTATCGCCTGCGGACTTCCCGTCGTGACCTGTCCCGGCGATTTGATGCGATCGCGCCACAGTTTCGCCATTTTAACCACTTTGGGAATTTCGGAAACCGTCGCCTCCAATCCCGAAGAGTATATCGAGATTGCTGTGCGATTGGGACGCGATATCACTTGGCGAGAAAATCTCGTTGAAAAAGCTAGTTCTCAGGAAAACAATTTGTTTGAGGATACCGATTGCGTCCGGGCGTTAGAGTCCTTTTTTGAATCGGTG
>NZ_JBNGCO010000119.1:0-13796 GCF_049974805.1 Baaleninema sp. | reverse complement strand
AGTGGGCACCCAGCGAACTGAGAATCCCCGCGCCTTTAGGCCGGGGAGTGTCAAGCAAATTCCCGCCTCGTCGAGAATTACCCGTTCTCCTAATACTCCGTACAACGCCACGAAGCCAACTGCAATTCCCACCCACAAAAACGTAGGGGGAACCGGCGCCTCCGTCACTTCCGCCAAAAACGGAAGCGGAACCGTCAAGGCGACATACAATCCGATGAGGGTGAGGCGGATTAACGGAGAAATGCGAAAAATTGAGGGTTCAGACACTGGCGACTCAGACACGGCGATCGCACCTTAAACTCGTTAACTTTACTTAACTTAAATTAAGGTAAGTATTTTTGCACGACACTCCACCCCGTCCAAGACACGGCGGCGAAGGCGGCGAACAACAGCAGGTTCGTTGCGATATGAAGGCCACGCATATCGGGGCGTTTGGCGTGGATTCGCAACCCACTGACGGCTGACACCAGAACCAACGCCACCACCAACAACCCAGCCGGAAGATGCGCCGAATGTCCTAAATTTCCGTAGTAACCCAGGGTTCCGACAATCCCAATCGTCAGCAACAGCAACACCAGCGTTACCAACGTTCCCCCCACGATGAGATGGGCGAGACGCAACCCCTTCGGACGGGGTTTTTTCTGGGTTCGGGTGGCGAACATCCAGCCTCCAGTCATTCCGAGGAGAACGTAGGCGGTGAGGGAGAGTCCCATCGACCAAGCGGCGATACGCCACAACCATAAAAACGAAGGAAGATCCAAGGGTTTCGCGTTTGATTGGCGAGGTTCCCTCGGATCTTACCCTGTTAGTTCTGTTGCGATCCAGCGCGACATCGCGATGGATTACCTCTTGAGTCGTTTTGAGTCTCCCATCGAGACGACAGGCTCGTACTCCCTCACACCTTTTGCGTTGACCTTTAATGGATTTTTGATTAAAGGGGTTTTGGTTATTCAATCGAGGCTAAAGCAGGTTCCTTATCGCTACTCGCCGAAGACTCCATACCGTCTTCAACGGCAGCTTCATGATTCTTTACACTCGAGGTGTCTTCTTTTGAGGTAGAATCCTCCATACCGTGAGATTCAGTCGAAACCCTCAAGCGATCGCAAGGAATGGTATCGGAGAGAATCGAACTGGCCATCATGCCTGTATGAATCTCGAGTTGAGCTTGGGGCAGTGCCTCAAATACTAAACGTTGCCCCGGAAAAACCACCCGCTCGAAATACCAATTGGGAATATTGGTGATGCGAGCGACTTGGATTTGGCTGGTTGCGTTGATGTAGCAGCAGAGAATTGGGTTGGAGCTGTTCTTGGGTAAGGGATCGAGGATCTGAGCCATGATTTTTTGAGAAACGTGCTTTCTTCAAAGTCGATCGATTGTTATACCTGAAAGCCTAACACCTGGCGATCCCAGATGGCTGTAAAAGCGAATACAAGTGTTGGAAATTGCGCTCGATCGAGCGAATCGTTGGGTTTTTTTGAGAAAAAAAGCAAAATTTAGGGCGATCGAAGACGCGATAGCGGTAGATGCTCGGGATCGCTGTTATTAAAGTCAGGCCATGTTTCCGCAGACCATCTTAGAGGGTCTTGGCTTTGTGTTGAAGGCATTAAAGATTTTTTCTAGATTTGTCAATTGCGTTCCCCGAGGCGGCAGTGAGTTGCCTCGGGAAACCTCGTTCGTCCCCCTCGATTGAAGGTTGGTGCTATCTTAAAAGTAAAGATATGTGAAAAGCGTTTTCAAAATGAGTACGAAAATCGAGCGGGTGTTATACGTCCGTCTGCCGTGTAATCCCATCTTCCCCATCGGCGTCGTTTACCTAGCGGATTTCCTACACAAGCTTTTCCCCCATCTCGAACAGCGGATTTTCGACCTGGGCGCCGTACCTCCCCTCGACTACCCGGGCGCCCTCGAAGCCAGCATCGACGATTTCAAACCCCAACTGCTCGTTTTTTCCTGGCGAGACATTCAAATTTACGCCCCAGTTGGCGGACGCGGCGGCAACCCCCTGCAAAATGCCTTCGAGTTTTACTACGCCAACAATCCCCTCGTGAAACTGCGGGGGGCCTTCGGCGGTTTGCGTCTGGCGGCGTCCTATTACGGCGAACTCTGGCGCAATACCCGCCTGATTCGGCGAGGTCTCAAACGGGCCCGTAAATACCACCGAGACGCCCGTTGCGTCGTCGGTGGCGGGGCGGTGAGCGTGTTTTACGAACAACTGGGTAACAGCCTACCCAAAGGAACCATCATCTCCGTCGGGGAAGGGGAAACCCTCCTCGAACGCTTGGTTCGCGGACAAGAATTTCAAGACGAACGCTGTTACGTGGCGGGAGAAACCACGCCTCGGGAGCGGTTGATTCACGAAAAACCCACCCCCATCGAAAAAACGGCCTGTAATTACGATTATATCGCCAGCATCTGGCCGGAATTCGAGTATTACTTCCAAGATCGCGATTTTTACATCGGCGTTCAAACGAAACGGGGCTGTCCCCATAACTGTTGCTACTGCGTTTATACCGTCATCGAAGGGAAACAAGTCCGCGTCAATCCTGCCTCGGAAGTGGCGAAGGAAATGCGGCAACTGTACGATCGAGGCATTCGCAACTTTTGGTTTACTGACGCCCAGTTTATCCCCGCCCGCCGCTACATCAACGATGCGATCGAACTGCTGCAAAAAATCCTCGATTCTGGGATGGAGGATATACATTGGGCGGCGTACATCCGGGCGGACAACCTCAACCCCGAACTGTGCGATTTAATGGTGAAAACGGGGATGAACTACTTCGAGATCGGCATTACCAGCGGCTCTCAAGAACTGGTACGGAAGATGCGGATGGGGTACAACCTGCGCGTCGTCTTGGAAAACTGCCGCGATCTCAAAGCGGCGGGATTTAACGATCTCGTCTCCGTCAACTATTCGTTTAACGTCATTGACGAAACTTACGAGACCATTCGGCAGACGATCGCCTATCACCGGGAACTGGAACGGATTTTCGGGCGAGATAAAGTCGAACCCGCCATTTTCTTCATCGGCTTGCAACCTCACACCCATTTGGAAGATTACGCCCTCGATAAAGGCATCTTGAAACCGGGTTACGATCCCATGAGTATGATGCCTTGGACGGCGCGGAAACTCCTGTGGAATCCCGAACCCTTGGGCTCGTTTTTTGGGGAAGTCTGTTTGGAAGCGTGGCAGCGCAATCCTCTCGATTTCGGACGGGAAGTGATGGACATCCTCGAGGAACGGTTGGGTTGTGCGGAACTGGAGGAGGCTCTCAGCGCCCCGATGGTCGATCGCGCTCCTCAAAAATCCCTGGCTGGCGTCCGTTAAGCCAGATTGCCAAAATCCCTTCTAACCCATCCTGACATCCTCCTGTAACGCCAGATCCCCGGCATCTTAAAGATGCCGGGGATCTTATAGGATATAATCGGGGAAAGATCGATCTTCAAAAAAGATAACAGTATCCCCACAGACGCGATCGACCCGCCACAATAGAGATATAACGGATATCTAACGAGTCAAAAGGCTTCTTTCGGAAACTTATGATAGATGCCAAAGAATTGCTAGAACAATACGCCGCCGGACAACGGAACTTCCGCGATCTCGACCTGTTCCGAGCCGATCTCAACGGCGCCGATTTAAGCGGGGCCAGCTTTTTCCGGACGAATCTGTTTGGGGCGAACCTGTTTCGTGCCAATCTGGTGGGGGTGACGCTGTTTAACGCTACCCTGATCGGCGCAAACCTCTACTGTGCTAACCTCAGCGGCGCGGATTTGAGCGGTGCCAATCTCAGCGGTGCCAATCTCAGCGGCGCGGATTTGAGTGGTGTGGATCTCAGCGGTGCGGATTTAGGCGGTGTGGATTTCAGCCACGCTAATTTGAGTTTTGCGAATTTGAGTCAGGCGAACCTGTTTCGCGCCAATCTCGTAGACGCGAAACTCGATCGAACCAATTTCAACGGGGCGGATTTACGGGAAGCGAATCTCAACGATACCTTGTTGAGCCAAGCTTTGGTGAAAGCTGCGAAGTTCGTCCATACCATTGGATTGACGGCCGATATCGAAGAGGAGTTACGGCAACAGGGCGCCATCGTCACCGCTTAATATATGGCGTTCGAGGCGGCGAAACCCGATCGATCGCCCCAGCCACACCAAAAACCCCAGGGGCAACACCAGCCAAAGCCCCAGGGTTTTTAACGTGACGTCCAGTTGAGAAACCAGCCAAACGATCGGTTTGTCGGCGAAGCGTTGGGAGAGAACGATCGCGATCGCCCTCCGTCGCGAAAGCCGTCCGCATCCCCTCCTCCCATCATCCCCTCAGCCCCTCACCGCCGAATCCCCACAGGGGCAAAGAGGAGGAAACTGGCACAAATCGTTAAAATGGCGGCAGCGTAGAAAACCACTTCTAAGCCAAAGCGATCGAGAACCACACCGAGAATCACAGGAGAGGCGAACTGACCGAGAAAACTCATTCCCGTTCCCAGGGCGAGAATACTGGATTTCAACTCGAAGGGAGCGACGTTCGCGAGGGCGTTGTAGAGGTTCGGGAGGACTAAGCCAAACCCCACACCGAAGATGGCAGCAGCGATGAGAGTTCCCCAAAAGACATCGATCCAAGGAATCGAGGCCAGCGTCACGGCCATCAAACCAAAGCCTAACGCCGTCGATCGATCGAGTCCGATGAGTTTGGCTAACGGCTTGGCACCAAAGGCCGAAATCGCCGCCGCACCGATGGCGCGGAACGCCAAAACCACCCCGTTAAGACTCGGACTCAACCCCAACAGGCGATCGAGGTAAATCGGCGCGTAAATCACCACCGCGTACATCGCCACCGACGCCAAACCCATCGTCAGCAACAACCGCAACGTCTTTAGACGACTGAGTAAACCGAACAACTGGCCTCGCTGGGGCGTCGCGGCTTCCTGACTCGGCGCGAGGGTTTTGCCGCTAAATACATAAAACGCCCAAATTGTCAAGGGGAACGCAACACCGTTGAGATAAAAAGCGTATTGCCAGTTTTGGTTTCCAGCCAGACCGCCAAGAAGCGGGTAGACGATGCCCGTCAGCGTCAAGACCGCCGTGGCCAAACCGAGGATGCGGGTGCGGGCTTCGCCGTCGTACATCCGCCCCAGCACCCCCAAACAGGAGGCGGCCAAGCCCCCACAGGCGATACCTAAAAGGGCGCGGGTTGCCAGCAGCGACCAAAACCCCGTCATCCACGCGCCCACCACGCCAAAGATACCGTAGAACAGCAGCGACGGAACGAGAACCCGAGACAGTCCGAAGCGATCGGCCAGCAGCCCCAGTAGCGGACTGAACAACGCCAGCGTCAAACAGTGAAAGCTTCCCAACACGCCGCCCAGAGCCAAATCGATGTGGAGTTGTCCCATCACTTCAGGCAGAACCGGGGCGATGACGCCGCCGGACATAGTGGTGAGAGACCCCGCCACCAGCACCACGGACAACTTAAACCACTCAGGGCGTGACTTGGCGTGCATAAAGGCTGAATTTGAAAACTTCTAGAACTCAAGTATGATGACATACTCGATCGCTCTGGTACGATCGAAACTTGGGGTGTTGGCGTCCCGCATCTAAGGAGGAAAAATCATGAAACTGGCGACGACGTTAAGCGGTCAAACCGTACAAAACCGCGTGCGGGAAGTGGGAATCAATCCCGACCATTGGTATCCCCTCGGATGGTCGAAACAATTTAAAACCGGTCAGGTGAAAGCCGTCACCGTCTGGCAGCAACCGATGGCCGTCTACCGCGACGACTCCGGACAACTGTACGCCCTCGAAGACGCCTGCCCTCACAAAGGGGTCGAACTCCACAAAGGCAAAGTCTCGGGGCGTCATTTATTGTGTCCCTATCACGGCTGGGAGTTCAACGGAGACGGTGAGTGCGTCAACATCCCCTATTTTCCCCCGGACAGCAAGCTTCCCTGTGCCAAAGCACGGAGTTATCCGGTGCGGGAACAGTACGGCATCGTCTGGGTGTTTCCGGGGAATCCCGAACTCGCCCACCTGTGCAACCCGCCGGAGGTTCCCGAATACGGAAACGAAGACTGGTTGATGGTGCCGATTACGGGACATTTCCAAGCTCATTTTTCCATCGCTAACGAAAACGCGATGGACGTTTTCCACGGCTTTCTGCACGAAGAACTTCAAGGCTGGTTCGACCCCGTTTTACTCGATCTCAAACAGGACGAAGACAGCGTTTGTGCCAGTTATCAGGTGTCTTATAAAGGACAGATGGCGAAGTTTTTAGGTCTGACGGACAGCGCCGACGAGGTGACGACCCGGACGATCTCCGTGCGCTATCGCTACCCCCATTATTACAGTACCCTCGAAGGGGTCTCGTCGATCCACTTGATGCGCCTGCCCGTCGGACCGACGGAAACTCGGTCGTTTGCCCTGTTTTTCCTGAAAGTTCGCCTTCCCGATTGGATTCTCGACTCCCTGAAAACGCCGCTGACGTTATTTATCGAAAAGGTGCTGTTTCAACGGTTTCTCAACCAAGATATCGGTATGATGGAAAGCGAACAGCGCAACTATTCGGCGAACCCGCAACGGCGTTACGTGGAGGTCAATCCTGCTATTATCGCCCTGCAACGCACGATCGTCGCCCAATACGATCGCGTTTTGGCGGCTTCGGACGAAGAGGACAGTCACAGTGGGTCTTTGACCGACCGTGACAGTTCCCGCGCTGGAAAAGACTAGCGAGATCGACACAAACTTCTTATTCTAAAGGTCAGATCGATTTCGCGATCGCAGCGGCGTGACAGCAATCTTGCCTGTCAACCTAGAGAACAGGTATCTTCAGAACGGAAATTACACTGAGATTTGGTGCGTGACGGAATTAAACTTTTTAACAGATTTCAAGTCCAACGCTCGGCGTCGCGCACCCGACGATGTTGAAACCGCAGCCTATCAACTATCTAGACAAACGGTGAGGGGAGAAAGCTAGTGCAAGTTATCAAAGAGTACATGTCAAAGGTACACGCACACGGGTTGTATCCCGATGAGTATATCTGTCATGGCAAACGCGGGAATCTGGTTGACATTGAAGAGCCAGTCAGCGGACGACGGTTGACGGTTTTAACCTTTTGCACGAACGACGTACTCGGCTTAGTTCAAAATCCCGAGGTGAAACAGGCGGCCATCGACGCCATCGAACAGTACGGTACCTCGAACAGCTCTTGCGAAGCCTTAAGCGGTCGCATCGATTTACACCGCCAACTGGAACGGGAAGTTTCGCAGTTCAAACATCTGCCCCACACGCACCTGTTTTTGAATGCGTGGATGGCGTTACAGGCGTTGATGGACGCCTTCTGTCATCTGGCGATTTCAGTCCCGGGATTTCAACACACGCGGGAAACTCTGATTCTGAGCGACGTTCTCAATCACGGTTGTATTATTTCCGCCATCAGCCACGCCAACAACCGCTCGGGGAAAGCCTTTAGCCACAGCCCTAACGTGCGGGTGAAAGCCTACCGCCACAACGATACGAACGATTTGGCGCGGAAGCTGCGGCGCTACGCTAAACCGGACGATCGCATTATGCTGATTTCCGATGCGGTGTTCTCTATGGACGGGGATGTAACTCCCTTACCGGAGTATCTCGAGGTGATGGAAAATTACCCCGGTAGCGTCATCGTGATGGACGAAGCCCACGCCAGCGGCGCCATCGGACCGACGGGACGGGGAATTTACGAGTATTACGGTATCTTGCCTCAAGAGGTGGTCGATCGAGGTATGGTTCCCATTATTATGACTACCTTCTCGAAGTTCGCCGCCTCTGCCGGGGCTGCCCTCAGCAGTCCGAGTCCGGAACTCAACGACTTGCTGACGGTCTCGCCGACTTCCATCGGTACGATTTCTCTACCCGCCCCGACGACGGCGGCCGCCCTCGAAAGTATTCGCCAAGTTCGCCAAAATCCTATGTTGGTGCAAACGCTGCAAGCCAACACCCGCTATTTGCGATCGCGCTTGGTGGAACAAGGATTTGAGACCATCGGCGAAACTAACGTGATTCCGGTACTCTTACCTCCGGATATCAATCCGAAATACTTTGCCCGTCATATGATGGACCGCCATGGTATCTGGATTTCGCCGATTTGGTTTATCGCTAAACCCCGCCTGCGGATTACTGCTAACGCCCTCCATACGAAAGAGGAAATGGATCGGTTGGTGGATGCGATGGTGGAAACTCGCGAGGCGATGGTATCCTCGACGGCTACGGTGAGCGCGTAAGGGGTATGGGGACAGTTACGATCCGACCGGTTACGACGGCTGAGGCGTTAGGTCGCTTTCTGGAGGTGCCTCGGTTGGTATATGCGGGCGATCGAAATTGGGTCGAACCGATTCGCGTCTCGATCGCCTCGCAGCTGTCCCCGTCGGAGGACAATCCGTTTCTTCAGTACGGGGAATTTCAGCCGTTTATCGCCCTCGACTCCGGCGATCGCGCGGTCGGCCGGGTGGTGGCTGCCCTCAACCACCGCCTCATCGAACGCGAAGGGGAAAATATCGGACTGTTCGGCTATTTTGAATGTATAGACGATGCTGAGGTGGGTCGATCGCTCCTCGAAGCGGCGACGTCTTGGTTGCGCGATCGAGGCGCGACGACAGTGCGCGGTCCGATAAATTTATCTACTCACAACAGTTGTCTGTTTCTCGTGGAGGGGTTCGATTCGCCGCCGATGGTGATGATGCCCTACAACCCCCCGCACTATCCTCGGTTGATGGAACGGGAAGGATGGGTGAAAGCCAAAGACGCTTACGCTTACGATTTTCCGATGGAACCGCTATCGGATAAGTTTGAGAAGGCTTATCGGGTGGCGTTGAAAGCCGGGGTGACGTTCCGTCCGGTGAATCTTAAAGGGGACGGGTTCGATCGTGACGTTCGCAATCTCTACAAACTCTTCACTCAGGCGTTTTCAAATAACTGGAGTTCCTCCCCTCGCAGCGAAGAGGAGTTTTTTGAAGAAGCTCAACAACTCAAAACCCTCGTCGATCCCGCCATTTTCCCCATTGCTGAATATAACGGGGAAATGGTGGGCTTTTTTATGGGATTGCCCGATTACAATATCGCTCTCAAGCACGTCAACGGTAAGTTGAATTGGTGGGGCATCCTCAAGTTTTTATGGTATCGCCGCCAAATCGATCGAGCGCGGATGATTACGCTCTGCGCTCTGCCGGAATTTCGTCGTAAAATGGTGCCGCTGGCGTTGGTTTATTTAGCCATGCAAGGGGGACAACAAAGCGGTTACAAACGGGCGGAATTGTCTTGGATTTGGGAAGACAACCATCCGTCTAGAAAAATTACGGAAGCTTCGGGCGGTACAATTGCTAAAACCTATCGCGTTTACGAAAAACCGATACTAAATTCTTAAAAAACTCAACACTCCCCCCTTTTTTTTAACCCAAAAAAACTCAAAGGGGTGCATCTCAAAAACGTACATTTATGGGAGACAAGCTGACCGACTCTAAAAATTGAAGTTTTTGAGGGTTGGTTTAATCCACCAATTTAAAAAGTCTTCACCACAGAGGCACAGAGGACACAGAGAGGTTTTTGCAGAGTTGAGAGAAACGGCTGTTTAAAATTTGAATTCCGCATAAAATTAGCTGATAAACTTTACTGTATAAGTCCGTAAATTAAAACATGATATTAACGTAAAATTTAATAAAAAATATACCACAACCTGAGAAATGTCGAGATTGGAAGTCGTCGATCGCACGCCTTAAAACGCCCTTCATTCAAGGCATTGCGTAGCCCCCCCAACGGATTTAAACTTCACCGCCGCACGACAACCCCGTACAATTGCCTTAGTCTCGGTTGTTCTCTGTATCGCTAAAATCGCTGAATTAAAACCGTCCATGTCATCTCCTCACCCTTTACTTCACACCACACCCCTCTCTCTCGAAACCGACAAACTGGCGAACCTCCTCGTCAATGTTGAGAACGTCTTGATAATTCAAGACCTCGACGGCGTTTGTATGGGACTCGTGAAAGACCCCCTCACCCGCGTTATCGATCTCGGTTACGTCAAAGCCACGAAAATCTTTGACGGTCACTTCTTCGTCCTCACCAACGGCGAACATACTGGAAGGCGGGGCGTCAACCGCATCGTCGAAACCGCCGCTGGAAGCGAATCCTACGCCAGAGACGCGCGATTGTATCTCCCGGGTTTGGCGGCGGGGGGCGTGCAATGGCAAGATCGCGACGGACAGGTTTCTCATCCCGGCGTTAGCGATGCGGAAATGGCGTTTTTGCAAACGGTTCCCCAACGCATCGCCCAACGGCTAAAACAGTTCTGTGACGACTATCCCGAGGCCATCGAGATCGATCGCGTTCAGTCCTCCATCGACGCCGCTGTTTTAGACAACATCGCCTCGCCGACGGCGAACCTCAACGTTTTTTACGAACAACTGCAAGATAAGCCGGAAACCTACGTGGTACTGCAACAGGCGATGCAGCAGTTGATGGAAGAACTTCTCGAAGACGCCGCCAGCCAGGGGTTAACAGACTCTTTCTTCGTTCACTACGCCCCCAACTTGGGACGGGACGATCGCGGTTTGGAAATCGTCCGCTTCGCGAAGGAAGGGGATTCGGGAACGACGGATTTTCAGTTTATGATTCGCGGGGCGATTAAGGAAGCGGGGGTTCTCGCGATTCTCAACCGCTACTACTACCGTCGGACGGGAACTTATCCCCTTGGGGAAGATTTCAGCGTTCGCAACGCCCCCAAACGTCACGAGGAGTTATTGGAGTTAGTCAAAACCCACTTCGACCCCCATCAAATGCCCGTTTTGGTGGGGGTCGGGGATACGGTTAACAGTACTGTGGAACGCGACGGCGATCGATACGTGGTGCGTCGCGGCGGAAGCGATCGAAATTTCTTGCAACTGATTCAAGATATCGGAAATGCCTTTTACAAGGGGAATACGGTGGTGTACGTCGATAGTAGCGGCGGCGAGGTAAAAAACCGCAAACCTCTGAAAATCGAAAAACAAGGAGAGGCGTCTGTGGTTCTCGAAGGTCCCGGTGATACTCGCGACGGCGACGATCCCCTCGTCCTCAACATGGCTTTTGCGGGCGGACATCCCGAATACAGCCAGTTTTTCCAAACCGTCGCCCACGCCCGTCAGGAAAAGTTCCGACTCCGCCTCGTTCCCTAATTCCCTCAAAAATCAGCCCGGACGAAATCGCCCGGGCTGAGACAACAAGCCTTTGTGGTATGAGGCAGCCCTTTATAGAAAGCGGGCCGAATTATAGTTTTGCCCTTTATAAAACGGGCTAATTTATCGCGCCGCCTTTTATAAGTTGAGTGGCGGTTTGCTTTTAATCTAATTTGATTAAACGATCGAATTGTGAATATTTTGTGCAGAACGTCTCGTCTCGTTGCGAGATCGACGACATTCCTGGGGGGTGATTTTCTAAAAAGCAGACACGGCAAGGCTTTCCCGCGTCTATGAAGATATGTTACGAAACGCGAACTTACGTAATAATACGGAAGTCATCATACGTAATTTTACAGAAGTAACTAGACTCATGGTGGGGCGATCGCAGCGGCCCTTCACCCCAACCGGATCGCACCGTTGGCAATAAGGGTTTCCAACTCTCGCAAGGCGGCGAGTTCGATGTCATCGAACTCCCGCGCCCACAGCATGATGTTGAGCTGACGTTCGAGTTCTGGCGTCAACCGTTTGCTGTGGAGAATTTCTAAAATGGTATCCATGGCAGACACAGCCCATCTCCTTTCAAACTCAATCCGATCTCGTTAGTTTTATTGTTCCCAGATTTCGCGTAAAAACCTGCGATCGAAATCTATGTTGTCCGTGATTTTACGGTCGGCCCCCAGTGACCTCGATCGCATCTTGGGTTTCTTCCTCAAAGTCCCAAGCCTCATCTAACCCCGGACTGCCGAGTTGCAACTGATTTAACAGACGAACGGCGCGATCGAACGTCTCGGCCGAAACGTTTTCCCGCTCCCGCAACCAGGCGATCGCCCTGGGTCGGTCTTGCTGTAGAGCCAACACCACCACCCCCCAAACCACGGCCTCCTCTTCCGTCGGATTGACGCGCACCGCTGCATCGATGCGCCGCCACAGTCGATCGGTATCCGCTGCGAGCATCTGTACGATGTCAGAGCGGCGATCGAGATGAGCATCTAACGTTTCTAACCCTTGCCTCCAGCGACCGTCGAGTAAAGCGGCCAGCAGCTTTTGACTGGGACTCGCCCAAGAGGCGCTGGCCTGAGTGCGCGTGACGTCGGCGTGAAACGCGATAGCGTCTAACTGCGCCTGAGCCTCCGGCGTCCACTGCGTCCCGCTGCGAAGCCGAATCGACTCTAAAATCTGCTGGGCAGGAGACCACAAGCCACTTCGCGCCAGCAAGAGGGCGTTTTTGTAGGTGCGACTCTCTAGGGCAGCTTCCGTCAGGGAAATCGGTTGTAACTGCACCGGATTCAGCAGGAAATTGCGCGGTTGCAGGCGATAGACCTCAAAATCCGGTTCCAGACCCACCGTTCGTTCTACCAGGAACTCCGCCGTTCCGCCTCCCGTAAACTCTTGCCAGTAGGGGAGTTGTCCGCCGGGACTGCTCCATTGCAACATCAAACTGAGATGGTATCGATCGCCGTTGTAGAGAAACAATTGACCGTAAGCCAACTGCGTGTCCCCGGCGGGACGTTCGCCGATGAGGTTGAGCCAAACACCCTCTTGAGGTGCGTTTTCCGTCAATCGCTGGATGTTCGTCAGCGGAAGCGGCCGCGTGGAACCGTCGGCGACGGCGTTGGCCTCCACTAAGGGCGCGATGGCAAAGGATTCCGGGGGGCCGCTCACGGCCACTTGTTCGGCTAGATAGTAAAGCGTGCGATCGCCCATGGAGCGATCGGCCACGAGCCTATCCTCCGAGAGCCGCTGGTAAACCCGCAGTTCCACAATTTGGCGACATTGAACCTCGCAGGGGGCGGGACGCTCTTTCAACACTGGAAGTAAAAGATCCCCCGCTTGGGATTGCGCCGTTAAACTGACGGGTTCGGCGGCGACTCGCCCCGAGGCTTGAATTCGAGTGCGAATTTCTTCTAGGGTTTGGGGAGCGTGGGGATCTTCGAGCGCGATGCGCGTCCACTGGGGTAAGCGTTTCGAGAGCCAGTGGAGTCCGTCAGGATCGACCATCAACTTGGTGGCTAACCAGACGCTACCGGCGATGGCACCGGAGGCACCGGCCAACATGGCCGCCAGACTCAAACGAAGTAAAATGCCCTTCCACAGCGTCTCGTTGGGAGGACTTTCTCGCAGCGATCTTCTCACGGGTTTTCGCCTCAAGGTTCCGAATTCAAGTTGCCATCGATACCGACGTCTCGAACAATCTGTATGGCTCGATCGATCCACTCTCGAACGTTACTCGATCGCCCGGCCGCCTTTCAAGTCTTCGAGAGACAAGGGAACCTCTCCCCTTTCCGAAATCCCCGGCTGAGAAACTCCCCTTGGCCAAGGGGAGTTTCTCTCGACGTACCCGGATTGGCGGACATCCATCGGATTTTCAAACCTCCCTGAAATTCCCTCTGTCGCCTCCATCCCCGGACACGACGGGCGGTCGATTTCGGAAGTTCTGCGGTACGCTTTCGCAATAATTTACACCCATTGAATGGGAGGTTATAGCCTTTTTAGGGACTTCTATGCTATGACAGAAACGGAACTGGTTTCTATAGCAGTATGACTTTGTTTGCAGATCGTTTTCAACGTCAGCACCCCCGGCTGAAGCACGGGGGCTTCGTGCCCCCCTTCAGGTAGCTGA
>NZ_JBNGCO010000118.1:0-14011 GCF_049974805.1 Baaleninema sp. | reverse complement strand
AAATGCTTTCTCTAAGAAGCTTTCGAGACTTGCCACCTTAAGTGACCCGTACCGCTTGCTCCTCTATGACTGGTTTCCATTCATTCCGCTTCAAAAGAAGCTGTCAGTGGAAGCGGATCTCGATAAGCTCTGAATAGAGAAGGTTTCCATTCATTCCGCTTCAAAAGAAGCTGTCAGTGCTTCTTCCGAGGAGCGAGGGTCCGGACGTGCTAACGTTTCCATTCATTCCGCTTCAAAAGAAGCTGTCAGCTTTATAACCTTAGCAGCCTGTAACGCAGGACGCGAAGTTTCCATTCATTCCGCTTCAAAAGAAGCTGTCAGCTGTCCTGCCGTCGCCGCCGCTGGCGGGGAATGCCTATGGTTTCCATTCATTCCGCTTCAAAAGAAGCTGTCAGCTGGAGTACCCGACTCCGTGGGGGGCACTCGCTAATAACCCGTTTCCATTCATTCCGCTTCAAAAGAAGCTGTCAGCCGTCGCACAGATGGTTCCAAGTACTGGGACGCTGACGTTTCCATTCATTCCGCTTCAAAAGAAGCTGTCAGATTTCAAGGATGATGACAGGCTCCTCCTAGGCGTCGAAAGTTTCCATTCATTCCGCTTCAAAAGAAGCTGTCAGTAACAAACACTACGTCCACATCGTCACTAATGGCGTGTTTCCATTCATTCCGCTTCAAAAGAAGCTGTCAGCCGTGATGCCAAGCGTCACGGGAACGCTTATAAGGAGTTTCCATTCATTCCGCTTCAAAAGAAGCTGTCAGGGTGGGGAGGCTGTAAAGAGTGGGGGCCATTGGTATGTGTGTTTCCATTCATTCCGCTTCAAAAGAAGCTGTCAGATGGGGCTTTATGCAATGTAAAAAATGGGAGACACGGTGTGGTTTCCATTCATTCCGCTTCAAAAGAAGCTGTCAGACGGCGGAACCGAAACCTACTCCGACACCGTCACGTTTCCATTCATTCCGCTTCAAAAGAAGCTGTCAGCGGTAGGTCCAGATCCAGAATGCCCTCTGTGGTAATGGTTAGCGTTTCCATTCATTCCGCTTCAAAAGAAGCTGTCAGCCCAGCACAATTGAGGTGGCAGCTGATGGTACGGTGACCTAGTTTCCATTCATTCCGCTTCAAAAGAAGCTGTCAGTCGTTCTTCGTAAAGAACAAGAACAAGAAGAAGAAGTTTCCATTCATTCCGCTTCAAAAGAAGCTGTCAGCTTTCATTATTGGATGGTTGATTAACAATTTTTTCATGTTTCCATTCATTCCGCTTCAAAAGAAGCTGTCAGAACTCAAAAACCGGTCTCGAAAACGGAAACCGAGCCGAGTTTCCATTCATTCCGCTTCAAAAGAAGCTGTCAGCAGCCTAGCTCCCCTGTTCCTATCATAGCAGAGGCAGAGGAGTTTCCATTCATTCCGCTTCAAAAGAAGCTGTCAGCATAAAATGGTGGCTTTTAGAGTGCCAGGAGTGGGTTGTTTCCATTCATTCCGCTTCAAAAGAAGCTGTCAGGGCAGGTATTTGAAACCTGCTCTAGGCATACATTCTAACCCCATCGATCCGAGGGGGTCAAGATTTAGCTCCCACAATTGAGAATTAGATGCAATAGCAAGCCAACCAATCGCCTTCAAACCCAGTTGACGCAAGGAATTTGTGGCACTCCACGACAGAATAAGGGTTTCAGCCATCGCCTGACCTCTGCGGATGCTTATGTTTTCCGACAAAAATATTAGTCAAAATTATCACACCTAGAAAAATGTCCCCAGTTGATTTGACAACTGGGGACAACAAATCGGTATCAGATAGACCTCATTGATGGTTAGTTTCCATTCATTCCGCTTCGGAAGAAGCGCCGACTCACAAAGCTGTAAGTCTTGAAACCAGCATAGAAAGAGACTTCAACCAAAAACAGGTCACTCTGACCTGGACAAATCTGACAGTTCCGGGCAAATCCGATCGCGCAACGACGGCGGTAACATCTCAAATTCCTCCAACAAAAAATCCATCAACGCCAAATGTTGCAAATCGTTTTCCGTCGGAGGGCGACGATCTTTTCCTTGCTTGAACCAACGCCGAACCGTCGAGAGCGATCGATCGCAAATTTCGCCCATCTGCTCCTGCGTCACCGCCCACTTCAAATAAAATGTCTGAGGACTCATGCGCCAGCAACAGTGACAAT
This sequence comes from Baaleninema sp., assembly GCF_049974805.1. NCBI lineage: Bacteria > Bacillati > Cyanobacteriota > Cyanophyceae > Oscillatoriales > Oscillatoriaceae > Baaleninema > Baaleninema sp. The sequence goes on along the minus strand of NZ_JBNGCO010000118.1, from coordinate 11,848 downwards.
AAGCGCGAATCAAGAGGCGTTCCCTGGCACGGATCGATCTCGGTTGTTTCACGAATCCGCTCCCCATCAAACAATAAAAACGTCATCGTCGATCGACCATTCCGGCTGAATTCCCAACACGATCGCCTTCTCCCGAGACTGTCCAGACAGCGGATACAGCCGAACTTGGTCTTCGTGCAGTAAAATCGTGCGGTGCAGCCGCTCCAACAATCGCTCCCGTTGCTTCTGAGTCAACACGCACTCAAACACCGACTTCTGAACCCGCAACCCGTACTGCAACAGCAGCTTCGCGACTCGATTTCGCCGAGAATCCGCCGTCACGTCGTAACAAATCAAATAAAGCCGTTCCATCGCTCTACCTCAACTCACTTCAACGGACGCAACATCGGGCGATACGCCTCCACATCTCCCAACAGACAAGCCAAATACTCCCGAACCTGAAGTTCGATGCAGCGTCGATAGGTGACGCGATACCCCGTCGTCAAATGCGTCATTTCTGTTTGCAACTTGTCTTCCCAATGCTTGACGAACTTGCGCCGTGCGTCCGGGTGCAAGTACACACCGCCACGATCGTCCGGTGGCGTAAAATCGTCTAACTGGAGAACCGACGAATTCACCAAATACGCCACGAACGAGTCCACCAAGGGAGAGCGAAATTCCTCCATCAAATCGCACACCAAGCCGGGGCGATAGTCTAACGTCACGTGGAGATTACCGAAATGAGGATGCAAGCCAATGGCTTCCACAAAGGCGTAAACGTTGTAACTCAGGAGCGTGTAACCCAAACTCATTAAACTGTTCGCCGGGTCTTTCGGCGGGCGCTTGTTGCGTTTTTCAAACTGGAACTGCTCTTTCAACAGCGACCCGAAGCCGCGAAAATACATCGATGCGCCCTTCCCCTCGTAACCCAACAAAGCTTCAATGGAATCGGCGAGGGGTAAATTTTCGAGCAGCCTTTCCAACAGGTGGATGGCTTCCGTGGCCTCGGGGGTTTGTCGCCGTCGGTTGAGCCGCAACAGCAACACGCGACTGTTATGCAGCTTGGCGCGAACGATCGCCTCGGCTTGGGTGCGAACGAAGTCCCCATCGGCCGCGCGTTCCACCTGACGCGCTAAATACTCCACTTTGGCAGTTCCCTGACGGTTGAGCCGTCCGAAATAGCGTCCCTGGTTGGACAAATAGGTGACGGAAATCCCCCGCGTGAGCGCCAACCGCACCGCGCCGTGAGACAGGTTGCAACATCCAAACAGAACGATGTGGGTGACGCGGTTCACGGGAACCTGCATCTGGAGTTGGTGTTGGAAAAACACCTGAAATTGATAGTGTTTGACTTTGAGATAAGCTCCTTGGTCGGTCACGTAAAGCGTTGTCATCGGTTCGGCGAAATAGTGGGCGGGGGGTGCGGTGGAACCCTGCGGTACGGAGGGTTTCAGGGAACAGGCGCGAGGTGGGCGAGAGGGAGGACGCGCGGGACGGCGTTTTGGGGTTGCGCCGTAGGGACGCGCCAGACCGTGTTTGAGTTGTGGCGGTGGCGGTTCTGTCAGGGTTCCGTCCTCGAAGCGGTAGCTGAGAAAGGTAAACGGCTCGTCTGGGGCGAAAATGTGAGTTTTTTCCGGTTGCAAGGTCAGATAAAGTTGTTTGAGCCAGTCTTCGAGATGGCTCAAGACGCGGTCTGCTTCGGCGAGACTGTCGCAAGCGAGAACCAGGTCGTCGCCGTAGCGCACCAGACGATAACCGGATTCGATACAGCGTCGATCGAATTCGGTCAAATACAGGTTTGCCAAGGCGCCTGAAAGGATGTTTCCTTGAACCACTCCTTGTGTGGGACGAGTGAGAATTCCTTGGATGGAAATTCCCGCTTCCACTTGCTGCATCACGGCTTCGGCGCAGTGGTCTTCGAGGTCGAGGCCGTCGAGAGCCGTCCGCAAAATGCCATGACAGAGATGGTCGAAAAACTGAGCGATATCGGCTTTAACGGTCCAGGTGGGTTGAGTTTGATAGAGTTCAAAATAGTGCCACGCACTCTGTTTGATTCCGCGACCGGGACGATAGGCGTAGCTGCAATCGAGAAAGTAGTCTTCGAGAGGAAGGTAGAGTTCTCCGAGGAGCCACCGTTGAACGATTCTGTCGCGGACGGTGGAAATGCCCACGAGTCGTTTTCCGCCGTTGTTTTTGCGAAGAAAAAAGCCTTTGGCGGGAAGGGGAAAATAGGAGTCGTTGCGAAGTTGTTGGTGGAGTTGTTGGAGTTTGTCGTTATAGATACTGGCGAACCAATCGACGGTTATGCCATCGATGCCTGCGATGCGGCTTCCCCGTTTCACTTGTTGCCAAGCGATGCGGAGTTGGTGTTGGTTGATATCCATTCACACTCTGAATTCGACGTTTTGAGTGTGGCAACGGGTGATTTGAGTTCTGGTTTGAGTTGTTTATTTTTACGTCATGGGCGTGAGATTCCCGGCATCTTGGAGATGCCGGGGTTCTGGCGAAAACCGAAGAATTAGGAGTTTCCTGAGATTGTGGTGTAATTTGTCGATCTCAAGACAATATTTGGCTCGGGGTGCATTTTAATAATGTAAATTCATTAGAGACAAGCTTCGGGAATCGAGGTCGCGGCTGTTGGGTTCCCCATAAGTCCGAAAAACGGACTCAATTTTTGGGGAATTTTCGCGATATTTTAAAAGTCAAATCAGAAGTCAAATCGGGGATTTGACAATGGATTAAATCGATAATTTCGAGCATCCATGACGACATTATATTTAACGCGATCGAAAACTCTTCTGACGGTCGATCGCTCTTGTTTTGCGGTTCAACATTGCCATCGAACCACCTCCCGTTATCCCATTTCCCAAGTCAAACAGATTATCTGTTTTGAAGGGGTTCGTCTGAACCGAACCAGCCAACGGGAAATCCAACGGCATCAAATTCCGCTGTTGCAACTCGATCGAACGGGGGCAATTTGCGGCCGTTGGTATCCGAAGGCTGAAGCGATCGATCGTCGTTTGTCTCTCTCGACAGTCGATCGTCTCGATGTTGCGGAATGGCTGCTGAAGCGTCATTTAGAAGATTCGATCGATCTCCTGACTCGCCTCAAGGGAACCCCAAGCCTGCAAGCCACCCGTCACGTTCTCCTGTTGCTGCACGAAACGCTTTCCGACGCCGAATCTCTGGATATGATTCGAGGCTACTACGCCACGGGAACCGCGTATTTCGATCGCGCTTTACGAGAAACCCTCTCAGGGTACATTTTGCAACTGAACGGTTCCCGTCCGCCGATGACCGTTTCGCAACTGTTGCGCGTCGGCGAATCGCTGCTGCACCACCACCTGGAAATTGCCCTAACGCAAGCTCGTTTCGACCTCAGCCTCGGTTCCCTGCACGTCCGGGCCGACTGCGACGCACCCCTCGTCTGCGACGGTGTCGCCGTTCTGCGTCCCTGTTTCGTTGATGGGTTCGTGGTGCGTTGGTTGCACCACTGCTGTTCCAATTCCAGCACTTGGCTGGCGTTCTGCACCGCTTGGGAGCGTCAACCGTTCCTGCACAGCCAAATCGATGAAGTTGTGGAACCTCTGCACCGCTGGTTGACTGCGTGATGTTGCAGTAATGGCGAGAACCCTGGTATCTCCAAGATGCCGGGGTTCTGGTATTGAAGCTTTTTTTCTCGATGTTTCGTCAGTCGCACGAATCCTAAAAAATTTCGCCTTCTCCGGCACTACAATCGTAGTATTCGCCTTCTGGGGGCAATTTCCCGGTGGCGCAGCATTATCAATTCTTTCGACGGTTTGAACGCTATGACTGCACCTCTTCCCTGTCACCTTCTCGTCGGTCTTCCCGGTAGCGGAAAAAGCACGTTTGCGGAAGAATGGGTCAAGCGCGATCGCCGCTATACTGTTGTTTCCACCGATGCAATTCGCGATCGACTCTACGGCGACGAAGCCATCGAGGGACACTGGCCGGACATCGAAGCGGAGGTGATGCGCCAAATCCAAGAGGCTCTCGATGGCGGCTCTTCTGTGATTTACGATGCGACCAACGCACGGCGGAGTCACCGTTTGGCGTTTTTGGAACGGGTTCGGGAGCTGTTCGGCGATCGATCTCCCGACTGGATAGCCTGGTATTTGGAGGTTCCCCTCGTCACCTGCAAGCAACGCAACCACCAACGCCGCCGGACGATTCCCACCCATGTTATCGATGATATGGCGGAACATCTCCACCCGTTCGAGCCGATTGTGGCGGAAGGGTTTCTCGACGTTCGGAAAGTTCCTTTAGATAGTGAGGGATGGTTTGATTTTTCGCAGGTTTTTCGGACGCTCGATCGCACGTCTTCTCGCGTCGGTCGCCGCCGCAATCGTAACAGTAAGGTGGAGTGGCATCCCTACGCTAAGTTAATCGATTTCGAGCGGTTGATGTATTTACTGGCGTATCTTCTTCACGATACTTCGCAACGGCTAGATATTGGGATTTCTCCGGAGGAAATTGCCACGGCGATAACGGAGAAATACGGTTGGGTCTATGGAAATGTGGAGGCGATCGCGGCAGACCTTCACTGGTTGCAGAACAACGACTTTTTCGAGGTTCAGTCTGACCGAAATATCGAACTTGAGGCGATCGATCGACCCACTGGCGTAGAGGGTCACCGTTACAGCGATCGCCGGGTGTTTCTGCGGTTGTTAGAAACTATTCGATCGATCGTCCAAACCCCCTTCGAGAAATCCCCCGGTCAATCGGTTGCCAAAAGCTTAGCCGAACTCGTCAATTCCCGTTCTTACCTCACCGGAGAAAGTACCTTACGCAAAGATTTAGAGCAGGGGCTTTATCCCTACAAAATTTTAGATCGATCGCGCCATTACCGACAGGGCTACTATCTCGGAAGTTCGATTTTCTCTTTAAAAAATTTAGCCTGGTTGCACGAACATCTGCAACAACAGGAAGATTTGATGAGTCATCCCAGCGATGGCGAAACCTACCATCAAATCCTGACGCGCATCGAACAGTTAAACCTTACCGAGACGAACCAACATTCACCGACGTTTCGCTTGGGAAATACGTCTATTATCGAAGTAGAGGGATTGTCTAACATCTCTCTAGCGCGGCGTCGCGATCGCATCGAACGGGCAATTCGCGATCGAGAACTGTTATCGTTAAAACGGCTAATTGGAGGCGGTCAATTTCCCGGCGACGCAATTGAAATGCGAGCCTATCCGCTGCAACTGGTGTTTCATAATACAGCGTGGTATCTAGGATTTGAAGCGGAAGCAGAGGGTTTGTTAGGATTTGAACGGCTCGATCGATGGTCTCTTAAAGACCCCACAACTGGGATTTATCGCGATAAAAAGAAACACAAAACCTCTCTCAAGCGTCTTGAAAAATTGTATGAAGCCAGTGCGGGATTATTTCTCGGACGGAGTGCGACAGCACAACGCCACTATCTCAGTCGCGATCGCACCAAAAAGGAGGCGGTCACAGTGACGGTAGAATTATGGTGTAACGATCGAAGTTTTGATTTCATCAGCGAGGGAACGCAGCGATTTCCCCTCCAGCAGATGAAGATGTCGCCGCGTCCCCACAGTCGCGATTCCCCCTCAGCCAAGTTGAGAAAGCTGTTTTCCGCGAAGCCAACGGGAGACAAGCAATTTCCCCATCGGTATCAAGTGCGGCTTCCCATTTGGTCGCTACAAGATATTTTGTTACAGCGTTGGATTTTGGGATTTGGCGGACAGGTGAAAGTCATCGAACCGCCGGAATTACGAGATCGAATTTTATCGGTGGGTCGATCGATCGTGCAAGCTTACCAGGGTGAGGCGTCCTCGGAAAACCCCAGTTAGCGATCGATTTCGTTGTTCGCATCGCGGCCTGGGTTGGAACAGTTAGGATCGGTTATCCTTGTCTTTTAAAACTTTGCAAATCGTATATTTTCTTAACTCTATTGACTCGAAAAAATTGACTCAAACAGTTGACAAAAGCCGTTTAAATTTGCCATACTAGAAACCATAAAGGGTTACTTACTCCGCGAGATGCAATGTTTGGTCGCTCGCAATTAGGAGTAACCCATCATGGCCAAACACAATCCCTTCCAACCCTTCGTCGCGCTCAAACTCGCAACGATCGCTGCTTGTGGCATCACTGCCGCCAGTAGCCTTCCTCCCCAGGTCAGCGTTGCTGTCACTCACGTCGCTTGGGCGGCTATGGAAATCGCCAACGAGCGTTCCCTCCGCAACCCGTTCGATCGATTCAGCGATCGAGACCCGGACGAGGAAGAAGGAACGGACAAATAAAACCGACAAACCCGGTTTCCCGTTGAAGCTGGGTTTTTAATTTTGGCGTAGTTGGGTAAGTTGTGATTAACAAAGCTCCCCGACATCTTGGAGATGCCGGGTATATGGCACTTGTCAGACAACTAAAACCCCCTATTATTGTACGTCTCGATCGATTCGATCGATAACCCATTTCCGAATATCAGAATACAGATAAAACGGCTCAGCAGCCGTCGCGATCGTTGTTCCTTCCGGTAAAACAACTAAGCGAGGTTCCGGCAACTCCGAACGGGTAATATTAAACGCAATCGTAACAATTTGAGTCATTCGATCGCGAATTTCTTCCGGTTCGCAAGCAACATCGATTGTCTTTTCGATATCCTTATTAATCGACTCTTTGTTTTTAATTGCCTCCTTATCTTCTTTCAACGCTTCTTGCAAACGAACCTTGGAAATTCCCTTTGCGCCATGAATAATTTGATTGCGTTTGACCGACCAGTAATCGAGTGATTTCATCGCTAAAACCATTTGACGAACAGCTTCTTTTTGGCTTGAGTCGCCTTGAGATTCCATCAAAGCCTGTAAAAAATTACGTTTGGTGGGGCGACCCGGTAATTTAAAAAGTTGATTTAATGGTTTTTTTAATGGTTTTTCCCAAGAACCGTTGACCCAACAGCGTTGTTTTTTAATTTTACCCACTAAACTCGATCGACCCATTTCCTTTTCAAGCCGATAAAACCTATCCGCGAGTTGAGAATTCCGAACAACTTTGTCAGTTTTGAGATACCAATCATCAGGATACTTAACGCGATCGAAATAAAAATTTCCGTGTTCAGGATCGAGTTTTCGGATGAGATCGTGAATTATCTCCTCGTAAAATAACCCCATACGGATTAAAAACTCGGCAATTCCATCAACTTCCCAAAAAATACAGCATTGCGTGTGAAGATTGAGCAAACGATACAGCGAATTTTGCGAATCACTGTATTGATTTACCAAATCAGACAGAATCTCTAAACGATTATCATGTTCCTGTTCTGAACCGCGCGTATCCAAATTCATCAACGCCACCGCAGTTCCTAACGCACGAACATTTAAATCAACTAATTCTTGACTCGCTTTCAATTCTTCAAGATTCTCTGTTGCTGAAGTTTCGAGAGTGGCCAAAGTCTCTTTCCAATCCGACAACACCACTCGCGCACCATCAAAATCCCATCGTTGTAGCAGTCGCTTCACCGTCTGATATTTCATCGTGCGTTGATACCGCCAATAGGAGACGCGACGACAGGGAGACGGTTCGCCATTTAAAACGAGTCTTGCATCAAGTTGGGGTTCGAGATAAATTTGAGTTTCAATCTGGGAAGAAATTGCTTGAACTCGCAATGCAGTTTGCATTTGCGGCGTTCCACCTTTGATGCTGATTAGGGTTGTAACATCACGATCGCACTCCGTATTCAAGAAACTGTAGTAAAAATCAAACAAAGCATCTTGGTCGATAGCAGAGATATCTGTAGGAATAACTCTTTTCTCAATCTTTGGGCAGTGTTCGAGATTATCTTGTAGCCATTTTTCTTGTAGCCATTTTTTCAGAATCTCAAACAAATAAACAGTATCGTCTCGATGAGGCGGCTCTTGTTGAGTCACAAAACAGTAGATACTTTGAACATTGAATTCCAGAACCGCTGTATTGACTACCCCTAAAAAACGACCCGGACGAATTCGAGTTTGCCAAATCTCCGGATTTTCTTCATAGGCATCTAATAGTGTTTGAGTGAGTTCTCGAAATGAAAATTGATGGCGATCGTTGAAATCCACATTCAGTTCCGAGCAGATTTGTTCGCCAACGAGTTTTTGACGTTGAAACCAAACGTTCTTGCGAGTTTCGCTGAGTTCTCGAACCGTTTTATCTAAATTCGGCTCGTCTCGCGCAAAACCGACCGGTAAATAGTCCGAACTCGAAGGCATCCGAACGGCGAGATCGGAGGTTCCAATGTTAGCGATTAAGATGCTTTTTTTAGGTTCAGTCATGGTTTTTGGTTTGTCGGTTGAGGGCTGAGAAGCCGGGTATCTGGCAGATACCCGGCTTCTGGAGTTGGGGGTTTACCAAACGCGATCGAACTCGCTGACTTCTTCAAGAAACCGCAAAAACTCTTGCTGTATTTTCTTATCATCTCCAGTTGCATACCCGTCTGGAAAAATCGTCAAAAACTCAATAAACCCTCGCTGTCTTAACTTCCCATCTTGTTTAACATACCGAGGATACATCCGATGCCAAATTCGACCGATTTGATTGAGCCTGCCTGTTAAATGACTGTTTTTAATACTGCGATGGGATAGAGTATCTAGATCTTGATGAAACCAATCCAACGCCGTGCTAATTGGCTCCATATCCTCATCAAATCGCGCCCAAACTTGAACGCGATCGAGATGCCACGCCTCGCGCCAATTTGCCCCCACAGCATCGAGCCGTTGTCCCTCATCTTGCGTGACCCAATCTTGCATGAGAGAATATAAAAATTGAAAATACTTGCGAATGTCTTCGAGACGGTGGAAAGGTTGATATAAACCTTGGTCTTTTCCTAAAAACTCCCAGTGACAGCCAATGTCTCGATCGTAATTTTCATTAGAGAAGAATTGGCGATGACTAGCTCGCCGCCAGGACTTCCCAAAACCGCCTAACATCATCGAAAACTTCATCAAGCGAATGACGAACTTTCTCAACCGCTGGCGACGTTCTTCATCGCGAACGTTGAGGAGTAAAATATCTAATTGACCCTGCTTGAGTTCAAACCCTTGAGTTTGGTCATCAAGTTGGTTGCGATCGTACCTAAACGCAATCCCCAACTCGCCCACCACAGAGCCGTCACGCCCCGCAAAACCGCCCCAAATGCGTTTTGTAATATCTCGGGCAATTTCCGCCGTCGTAACGCCACCCAACAGGCGCAGCGTGTGACCCCGTAACGCCCCCTTGAACATATTGGGGCGAAACTCCCAGTCACAATTGACCCGCTGCGAAGTCAGACCCTCTCCCTTGAGTTGAATTTCAAGCAACTTGGGAGCTTTTGAGTCTGTAACGTGACCGTATCCCGCACTAACACGAGAACCAATACCGTAACCCAACGCCGTTTCCCAAACCTGCCAAATTTCCGTCCATTCTTCCTCAGAAAGCGTTTTGCTGCTAGAAATGCCGAACCGTAACCTCGGCTGAAACAGCGACATCATAAAAAAGGCACTGTGAGAAGCTTGTTCCTCCACCTGCCACTCTTGCTGGGGGTGAACGAGGTCTACAAGGTCGCTTTCGTCCTTCCAGTCGTTGACGGGATAAGCTCCGTGAAAGCGGAGAATCCCCGGTTGAGTTTGTCGCATACCGTCAACCACGACTTCACCGCCGCAATACTTCAGAACGCGATCTCGAAAAACTTGTTTGCAGGCGCGACGAAACGCACCTTTCATACTCGAACCTGGATAAAACGGGCAACCCGTACCGCTGATGACGGGGCGAATAATACTGTCATCCTGTCCGCTGTTGGTGACAAACCGCCAGGTGATTTCATACTCCTTAGTTTTCGCATCTTCTGGAAATTCAGGAGCCTCTTGCGACGCGCCGCGCAACCATTCTCGCGTCCAGATATAGGCTTCGTTATCGGCAGCGGTTCCGTCTTTACATTTAAGGTCGGGATTAATGCGTTGAACTTGGCAACGTCCTTCAATTTGGGCGCGAAAGGCTAGGGGAACTCTGTCAGCATCCATAATTAATTTAAAGGATAAAGTTCGGAGATAATTGAGGACAAACGCAGGACTTAGGGTTTGTAGCGTTGCGTCCACCAAATGGCGCAATCACAAAGCTGCGTTAGGATGGCGATCGCAATTTTGCGGTGTTCCATATCGAACTCCCAAAGATTGGTTGCATCGTTGGGTAGCGCAATTCCTGCATCTTGAAGAATCGTCGCCAGAGTGTGCCACATGGCTCGCCAGTACGCCGCCTTGTCGCCATCGAGTCGATGTTGTTCGCCCCAAAACCTTTCGAGTCCAAACGCAACAGTACTCCGCATTTTGTGAACTTGGTTGAGGACTTCGTTATCTAAGTCTTTCCGTTGAAAAACCAAATCGTGAGCGTATCGATCGAGAGAATAGCGTTCTAAACCTAGTTCCGATGAATTGTTCATAGTAGAAATTGATGTTTTAGAGTCAGAAGGTGCTTGAGTTACAGGCTTTTTTTGACTTTTAGGAGGTTTTACAGATGAAGAAGAATTGATTTTCTTCCTGTTCTTATTTTTTCGTCTAGACATAGCTTTTAGGAATGAGGATTCAATCCTAAATAGTATTAGAATCCTGGCGTTTGCGATACAGGTTAACTGAACAATGACCGAAGCCAATGGACTCTAATCCACCGAAATACATTTCATCTTCATTGGTGGCGTTATCACCAAACGGCGGCCAGCTTTGTAAATCTTCTTTCGTTCGTACAGCCACCGGAAAAACCATAATCGTACTTTCTGGCAACGCTTCTACATTGAAAAAGTGTTCGACCTTCTTCTCGTCATCGTGAAGTTTGACGCGACTCTGACGATAGAGCGCCATATCGTGAATCATACTGATTTCATCGTCCTTCACAATGACCGCCGGACGTTCTTTCTTATCGGGAAACCAAGCCTGCAAATTCTTTTTCTCACCGAGTTTGAGAAAGCCAAAATTGAAAAACAGCTTGTACTGACCGTCAATCTGCGGTGCGTTGAGGCTTTGAGAAGCTGTGTACAGTTCCGGTAATTCATCAGAAATCCCCGCAATGCGCTTGTAACGTTGCAACAGGCGCGGACAACTGACCCAAACCACAGGTTGACCGGGACAAAACACCGGAAGCCAGGCGATCGAAGCATACTCAAACTTTACCCGAGATTCCGTCGTACTGTCAGTTACACCGGATTCTGCCTCATGTCCGTACCATTCATTTTCATCCTGTCCGTCGCGAAAGCGCATTTCCGCCCGAAACCGCCCGCGCAGGGAGCTTCCGGGGATAATTCCCGTTTGGGTGAACTGGTCGCGGAAAATCAGGTTGAGATTGCCGTTTTCCTCGCCAGCCGTCGCGCCAACGTGCAGGGGAGACAGGGTTTCGATGATTCCGTAAGCTTTTTGATACATGGGTTTTGCGTGAAGTAATCGTTCAAGAACGACTGAAACAGTTACAATCCGGCGACATCGAGAGGGATACAGAGTCCACAGCCAACGTGCTTGAGGCTGTATCCTTCCTCGGGATACCAGGCTTCGGGACTCTCCCACCAAGTCCGGTTGAGGGGTTTCTCGAGGACGTAAACACTGCCCGGTTTGACAGCGTAGCGTCCCCGTCCCAACCGTCCCGTGTCCCGGCTTCCATCGGCTTTCTGGCGTCCGCCTGCGCGAAACCGAAAGGGGATGGCTTTAGCCATGAGTAACCAGCGGGGTTTGGGAAAATCGGGGTGTTGGGGATAGCGGTAAGAAATTCGATTTGACCCCCAAACCGCCGGAGTTAAAAGGGCAAAACTACGCTCGATCGGTTGTTGTAAGAGTGAAACAATAGGATGAGTCTCTTTGAGTTCGTAGGATTCGATTTCGACGAGATG
>NZ_JBNGCO010000117.1:0-14304 GCF_049974805.1 Baaleninema sp. | reverse complement strand
AGGCTACGCTTCAATCGGAGATTAGAAACGTAGGATTCTCGCGGTTCAGGCTAAAATGGAGGCGATCGCAGTGGGGGATTTACGCAACCTAGAGACTGCACCGACGAAAGTGTTAGCCCTCAGTCGCGATACGACGGCGATCGAACTTCTACTGCATCAAATTCGCCAACGCTACACGCGACAACAACTCTACACCACCACCTCTGTGGCCACGTTTTTCGAGGCGGCGCATCCCCAGGTTAACAAAGGGGATGCAGTTCGCTATCTCGCGGAAGCCTGTTTGGGATTGCGTCCGGAAAACGTTATGGCAGTGGGCGATAATTGGAACGATTTGGAAATGTTGCAGTACGCTGGAATCGGTGTCGCCATGGGAGACGCGCCAGATGAGGTGAAAGCCGTTTCCGATTGGGTAGCCCCGACGGTTGAAGCGGATGGCGTCGCAGCGGCGATCGATCGGTTTTTAGCGTGATACAGCCTTGTCGCCGTAGCACAGGCTAGAAGCCTGTAAAACCTGAGAAAAAAACTGAGATCAGAAAGGGCACCGACGACTGGCCGTGTTTCGTCTCGGTGCCCTTACTGGTTCGCTCCTCACACACTAGGTAATATAGCTGACCTTCACGGGTTTGTCACCCCTTTTTCATAAAATTTCCAATTTTCCTCACATTTCCGCCACGGCTGAAACCCCCAAACCCGCTTCAAGCAGCCATTTCAACAAAATTCGCGTCACCGCCAGCAATCCCAGGCGAACTCGGGCGATCGCGCTCGGTTGTCCGATAATTCGACAATCGCGGTGAAATGTCTCGAAGGCGTCGGCGAGGCGATGGGCGAGTTTGAGAATTTGGCGATCGTCAAAGTCCTCTGTGGCGAGAATGTCGGCGGCGACAATACCACTGGCAATTAAACGATGTTCGCTGTCGCGATCGCAGCGGAATCGGCCGTTTGCATTGCACCAGGGAAGCGTATCGACGATGCGATCGCCCCCATCCAACTGCACCAATCCTTCCCGTTCCCCGAGACGCAGTAACGAACCGCAGCGATAGCAAGCATACTGCACCGAAAAGGGAACTTCGGCGGAAGTCGCAGCGGAAAGGGGGTTTTGGGGAACGTCCCAAAGTGGGCGATCGCTGGCGAGTTGCTGCAACCAATCCGCCAACGTAGAATCCGCGACGGTGACATCGAGAAATCCCGGCGGCGTCACGGAAATCTCGAATTCTGAGGTTTTCCAGTGGTTGGCGATGCAGTTGGCGAGGGCGAGACTGGGGAACTGTTGGACTTTGGCGAATTTCAACGCCACTGCCGATCGATAGCGGGGTGGAACGCCGTCGCGCCCAGGTTTTAAGGGAATTTCCGACAGCGGAACCTCGAACGGAAGCGCCTGTTGAAGTTGATGTTGCAGTCGATGGCCGAGACTGGGAAAATTTGGCGTTACCATCTTGGTAGCAAAGGAGGGGCCAGAGGCGAAATTGACATGGAAACGAGCTTTTTCGAGAAACTCAACAGCGCGATCGCCCGAAATCAGAGTTTACTGGTTGTCGGACTCGATCCCAACCCGGAAATGATGCCCGGAGGCGACGAATCGGGGGAACGTCTCGATTATCGGATGTCGGATTTGTGCGATTGGTTGACGGCGATCGTGGAAACGACGCGCGATCGCGTCTGCGCTTACAAACCCACCCTCGGCTTTTACCAAGCGTTGGGAATTCCCGGTTTGGAACTGCTGGCGACGGTGTTACAGGATATTCCCGAGGACATTCCGGTGATTCTCGACGCCAAACATAGCGATCTCAACACCGCCACGGCGTTCGCCAGAACCGTATTTGAAACCTGGAACGCAGACGCCGTGACGCTGAACCCCTACGCGGGACAAGACGAAGCGGCGCCGTTTTTGGTGTATCCGGACAAAGCGGTATTTGTTCTCTGTCGCACCTCGAACCCCACAGCGTCGCCGTTACAGGATTTTCCCTCGTTGCAGACGCCGTTTTACTTGCAGGTGGTGAAGGAAGCGCGACTGTGGGGACCGTTGGAACAGTTGGGGTTCGAGGTGGGAACCTCTCAACCGGAGGTGTTTCGCAACGTGAGAGCGATCGCCCCGGAACGGTTGCTGCTGGCGCGGAGTATTTGGTCCGAACCGCAACAACTCGAAGCCTTGTTGCGGGTGGGATTCGATCGCAATGGGGCGGGGTTGCTGCTTCCGGTTCCCCAGGATTGGTTGAAACGGGACGATTTACCGGAACAGTTGGAGGAACTCAACGGGGAGATCGATCGTATTCGTCAGGATATCGTCCAAGACGCCTCCGCCTGCGAACTCTGGACGCCCGCAGACGGCCAACTGGAGGCGGTTCGGGAGTTTCCCCACCGGGATTTAGTGCTGCAACTGTACGATCTCGAGTGTATTTTGTTTGGGGAGTACGTGCAGGCGTCGGGGGCGACGTTTCCTTATTACATCGATTTGCGGAAAATTATCTCTAACCCGCAACTGTTTCATCAGGTGTTGCACGCCTACGCCGAGATTTTGCAGAATTTGAGGTTCGATCGCATTGCGGGGCTTCCTTACGGGGCGCTTCCCACGGCGACGGGGCTATCGTTGCGATTGCACCATCCGATGATTTTTCCCCGAAAAGAGGTGAAAGCCCACGGTACTCGCCGCGCCATCGAGGGACATTTTCACCCTGGGGAAACGGTGGTTGTCATCGACGACATTTTAATTAGCGGCAACAGTGCCATTGAAGGGGCGCAAAAATTAGAGGCGGCGGGGTTAGTCGTTAACGATATTGTCGTCTTTATCGACCACGAGAAAGGGGTCAAAGATAGGCTCAAAGCCAAAGGCTATCGCGCCCATTCCGTCCTGACGATTTCAGAAATTGCCGAAACCCTGTATCGATCGAAACGAATTAGTCAACGTCAGTTTGAAGCTATCGCTCACCAAGACAGATAACAACTGGGGAAGAAATTGTGATTTCGATCGCAGGGAAACGGTAATGGAGATCCTCGTGAATATTGACGGGGATCGCATCCGATCCCCTATGTTTGTCACGGTATGCTGGAGAAGTTTGCGAGATACTAAAGATAGGAAAAAAAGAGTCCCAACTTTTCGAGGCTAAACCCATGTTTCCCCAAGTCCAACTTCTCCCCGGTGCAATTCCTGCCATCATGGCATCTGCCACAGAACGCGGTTGTCTCACCCTCACCGATCGTTATGGTTTGATGGCGGCGGCGTTAGACGAACATCTCGAAGAATCCGATCGACGCTGTATCGATCGACTCCTGAGAGCGGTTTCGCGCGGTCGCTTGCAGGTGGTGAAATAGTGTTGCGAGCCGATTGGCGCTCTGATTTGGCTCTGAATCGAACGTCTTTTAATTCAGTTCGTTGCCCGTCTGTTTAACAATTTAAAACCGTTTCGATTCTCTGAAATTAAAAGAGGCTTGGAAAATGCTATACTTTTTTTAAGGTGTGTTGCCGTCTGGTAACACGCCTTTATAATTTTCTAAATTTAGATGTATTTGTTTAAATATAGAGCGGCGATTGTCTTTACGAAATTTAACGTACTTTCAGAATCGCAGCCGTCCAAGGCGAACCCATTAATTTGGATTTTTAATTTTGATTTAAGAGTTGAGTGCGATCGATCCATAAGGATTCGCGACCTTAAAATAAGTCGGTTGCGTGGGTGGCTCAATCGAACTGTTGCGCGTAAAAGCGGGCGTAGCGTTCCCCCCGTTGCAACAGTTCCTCGTGGGTTCCCGATTCGACAATGTTTCCCCGTTCCACGACCAGGATACGATCGACCCGACGCACCGTCGCCAAACGGTGGGCGATGACGAACACAGTTCGATCGCGGGCGATGCGTTCTAAAGCGTCCTGTACCAGGGCTTCCGATTCAGAATCTAAAGCGGACGTGGCTTCGTCTAAAATCAAAATCTGCGGGTTCGACAACACCGCCCGAGCGATCGCCAACCGCTGACGCTGACCGCCAGACAAGTTGATACCCCGTTCTCCCAACATCGTATAGTAGCCGTCGGACAGTTGGCTGATAAAGTCGTGAGCGTTAGCCACTTTCGCCGCTTCGATAACGGCTTCTAACTCGAACGCCACTCGTCCGAAGGCGATGTTTTGTGCCACAGTTCCGGAAAACAACACAGTATCCTGGGGAACGATGCCAATTTGTCGTCGCAAACTCTTTAAGGTGACATCGCGGACGTTTACGCCGTCCACCAGGATTTTTCCCTGTTGCAGTTCGTAAAATCTGGGAATCAGATTGACGAGGGTCGATTTTCCCGCCCCGGACGATCCCACCAGGGCGATGGTTTCGCCGGGAGCAACGAGTAAGTTTAAATCTTTGAATACCCAGTGCGGCGATCGCGTCGCTTCGGTGGCGTAAGTAAAAGAGACGTTGCAGAATTCCACTTTTCCGGTGATGGGTGGAAGTGCGATCGCCTCGGGAGATTCCACCACCGACGGCTGAATCTCCTGTAATTCAAACACGCGATCGACGGAAGCTTCAGCTTGTTTGAATTCGTTATAGTTGCTGGTGACCAGAGAAATAGGGTCGATGAGCATAGCCACCCCAGCAATATAACTGACAAATCCCGCGCCCGTGAGGTTTCCTTGGGAAATCTGCCAACCGCCCAGAAAAAACAGCAACAACACGCTCATGGCTTCGAGAAATCCCACCACCACGAACTGCAAAGCTTTCACCCGTTCGGCGGTATATTTGGTGTTGCGGTTGCGTTCGGCTTCCTGGGAAAAGCGATCGATGGCGTAGTCTTCGGCGGCGAATCCCTGCACTAACCGCATTCCCGCAAACAGTTCCGTCAGCAGCGAAGCCAGGTTCGACACTTGCGCTTGACTGCGACGAGACACTTGCAACAGTCGGTTTCCGAACCAGCCGATTAACCCCGCCATAATCGGGGCAATAATAAAGGTGGCGAGGGTCAGTTGCCAGTTGAGCCAAATCATATAACCCAGCACGACGATGAGTTGTAAAAGGCTGGGGACGAATTGGTGGAAAATTTTGTTAACGACTTCGCCGATACGATCGATATCTTCGGTTAGGCGATAAGATAAATCGCCGGTTTTGGCGGTGGCGAAGTAGTCGAGACTGAGGCGTTGTAGGTGAGCGTAGGTTTGTTTTCGTAAGTCTAACGCCGTCGCCAGAGCCGCTTTCGCCATCAGCGCGTCTTGTCCGTACTGTACCGCTCCGCGCACGATAAAAATCAGCGCACTCCACCCCGCCAGTTGCGCGATGGCCTGTACGTTTCCGTCGCCGATATAATTGGCGATGCGTCCGGCCAGCCAGCCGAGAACCGGCCAAAATAAGGTAAATCCTAGAGTACAGGCGAGAGCTTGAGCGATCGTGCCTCGGTGGGGATGCAGGTAAGGGAGAAGTTGGCGGTAGCGCGATCGAAATTTCAAGTGAGGTTCGTCAAGACATCGCCTCGATTGTACACAAAAGGGAGCCGAGCCTTCCTCAAGCGCAGGCCGTCGCGGTTCAGCAATCCCCCTCAATCCGCCGCTGCTTCTCCTCCCACGATGTCCTCGAGCGAAGACAGCATTTCCGACTCCGAAAACGGCTTAGTCAGATAGGCCGTCGCGCCGAGTTCGCTGGCGATTTGGCGGTATTTGGGACTGCTGTGAGACGTCAGCATGACGATGGGAACTTGAGATAAGTTACTATCTTGACGACAGTAACTCAGAAACTCAAACCCGTTCATCCGAGGCATTTCGACATCGCACACCACCAAACGCACGTCGGGATGCTGTTGCAGTTGCTCGATCGCTTCCTGTCCGTCGCGAGCCTGTACCACCTCGTATCCGGCTTTAGCGAGAGTAGAAGTCAGGGTGTGGCGCAAATTAATCGAATCGTCCACCACCAGGAGCGTGGTCGGCGGCGTTTCGGGAACCTCGGAAACGGGGGCGGCTTGGGGGAGGCTGTTGGCGGGTTGTGGGGGAAGGGAACGCTCGGAACCGACGCCGAAAGACCGTCCCGGGGAGGTTCTTTCGACGAGCGCCGTCTGGTCGTTGCTTGCAAAGGCGCCCCCATCGACCACCAACGCCAAGCGACTGTCGCTGAGGATGCTACATCCGTAAACGTAAGGCGGCGGCGCGATCGCCCGTCCCAGGGGACGAATCACCAATTCTTGTTCCCCCAAAATGCGATCGACTTCCAACCCGAACTGTTTCACCCCCTGACGCAACAGCAAAATCGGGGCGCTGATATCCCGAGAAATAGACATTTTGGTGCGGCGCGGTTCCTCGGTGGGTTTCGCCAAAGACGAGCTATAGTGCATTAAGTCCGCCAACTGACGCACCGAAACCATGCTGCTGGTTTCCCCTTCCCCGTCTAGGTGCAATACTTTATGATTCTCGAAGTGTTTGACGCGATCGGGGGTGGGCATGAGGATTTTTTCGATCGAATCCAGCAACAGGGCGTAAGCCGACCCCCCAGCCTGCACCACCAACAGCTTCGCAATGGTCAGCGACAGGGGAATTTGCAACGCGAACACCGTTCCCCGTCCCGGTTGCGACTCCACGGCGATTTTCCCTTTCAAGCTCTGAATCTGCGATCGCACCACATCCAACCCCACGCCGCGACCCGAAATTTCACTGACGCGGTCGGCGGTGGAAAACCCCGGTTCGAACAACACTTCCAATCGATCGGTCGAAACGATCTGATTCGCCTCCGCCTCGCTTAAAAACTTCCCTTCAACGGCTTTGCGGCGAATCCAGTCCAGATTCAACCCCCGTCCGTCGTCTCGGACTTCGATGGTGGTTTGCACCCCTTGGTTGTAGGCGCGAATTTCGATGGTTCCGATTTCCGGTTTTCCCTGTTTGAGCCGTTCCTCCGACGATTCGATCCCGTGGTCGAAGGCGTTGCGCACCAAATGTAACAGGGGGTCGTAAAGCTTCTGAGCGATACTCTGTTCGACGAGCAAATCGCTTCCGCTGAGCTTGAGTTCGACCCGTTTGTTCTGCATTCTCGAAAGCTGTTGCACCATCAAGGGGAACCGTTGCAGGATTTCCCCAAGCGGTAACATTCGCACGTCCACTAAATCGTCTTGCATGACGGAGAGAAGTTGTTGTTGTTTTTCCATCAATTGAGCCAACTCGCGGCTATGGCCGTAAATATCCTCGGTGAGGGTTTCGAGGAGGGTCGCTTCCCCGACCGCCGTTTTTAAGAGTAAATGGAGGTCGGCGAAGCTGTCGAATCCCAATTCGTTCTCCTCCAACAGAGGCGACAACACCGACGGCGACAGGGACGGACGCCCTTGAAAGTTGTCCGCCGCGTGACCCAACAGCGACACCATGCGCTCGGACCATTCCAGCAGTTGACCCATGGTTTTTTGATGTTGGCTCAACTGCGATCGCATTTCCCCGGTTCGGTTTTGCAGTTGTTCTTCTTCGAGGGCTTGACGGTTGCGATCGACCAATAACTCCCCCAAACGGTGGTTTAGCCGTTCCAATCCTTTAATATCGACGCTGACGAGTTGTCGCGTTTCGGTTTTGGGGCGTTGGGGGGCGGCTTCTTCCGCTGGCGGCGGCGAGGGGTCTTCGTCGAGAAATTCCCCTTCGCTAACTTGTTCTTGCAAGGATTCCACGGGAGGCTTGGGGTTCGCCGCGATTCCCTTTTCCTCCTTCGTCGCCGCTAGGGAGGGTTCCTCGGTTTCTTCTGTCGGGGCGAAGGCTTCTTCTTTCTCGTCTATTTCCTCTAAGTCTTCCTCTTCGTCTTCCTCGTCGTCGGAACCCCAGACCTCTTCGAGTAAATCTTCGTCAGGATCGCGATCGAGCGGCGCGTCCAGTTTCGCCAAATGGGGTAATTCCAGCCAGTTGCGCTCGTGACGGCGGACGGGGGGAAGTCGGTTGTACTGCTGGCCGATGTGGTTGGAAATGCGGCGTAAAGCTTTAATTAAAAGGATATCGTCGTAAGTTTTCGGTTGTTGGGTATCGCTGGCGTACTGGAATTTAGCCACGGCGATGACCACGGAAAACAGCGTCCACTGACGATAGAGACAGAGACTCTCGCTATCGCTGTCTTCTGCAATAAACTCGAGAAAGCGATCGATCTGTTTTTTGATATTCGAGGCGGTACGAACCACCGTTGCTTTATGGTTGGCGCGTTTCGGGGGAAGTTTGGGAACGATTAACTCGAAACAGAAGTTCGCCAGAGGAATGGCGTTTTCCCGCGCGAACCACTTCGCAAAGGCGCGAATGGAATTGATAAAAAACCCTTGCAGAACCCCTTTAACGGGTTTTCCGTAGCGTTTGTTTTGGATAAACGCCCGAAACTGCTCGAGTTCGATGTCGAGGGCGGTTTCAGAGAGATCGCTTTCGACCCCAGAGCTTTCCGCGAAGGGGCTGTCCACCGTGGGCGACGCAGCGGCGGAACTCTCCTTGAGGAGGGCGTTCAGTTGGGTGGGAGCGCCCCCGGATTCGCGATCGCCGTTGAGGACTTGATGCTGTCCGTGACGGTAATCGGCCAGGGCGGCGCGTCCGATTTCGAGGATGCGATCGCCGTTTTCAGGATTGTCGAGGGCGGCGACGACGGTGTTGGCGATCTCTCCCCACCCCGGAAGCGAGAGGGATTCCCCCAATCCCGAGAACACCTCCGCACTCGATCGTAAAATTTCTTCAACGCTCTGAGGGTCTCCACTATCTAACGCCTCGGCGATTTCTTGGAGACGCTGTTTGACCCCCAACTCGAAAATCGACTGAGCGATATCGAATCCCAACTCGGCGGAAGTGGGAATATAATCCTGTTGTCCGAAGGCGTCCCCGAGTTTCTCTTTCATGCGGGCGAATACGTCCGCCGCGCGATCGAGCAGTGCGTCTTCATCGATCTCGGTTTCCGACAGTTCCGCCGTCAACCTGACCCGCAAACACTCGAACCCCTCAAACAGCAACCGTTCCAGTTCCCCATCGATGGCGATCGATTCGTCGTACAACGCCTTAAACGCATCTTCCATCGAATGGGCGATGGTTTTCAGACTGTCCAACCCCACGTTCGCCGCCGCCCCCTTCAGCGTGTGCGCCGCCCGCATCATACTATGGACGTTCTGAACGCGATTTCCCTCGTGAACCTTCAGCAAGCCATCCTCGACGGTTTGCAAGAGTTCGGGGGCTTCACTCAGGAAGTATACGTAACCTTGGTCTCGGATGGCTTTTTCCATTCTACTCTTGACTTTCGAGTAAATTTATGATAAAGGGAGCAGGGAGGGGGGGTGGAAGGGGGAACAGTCCCTAGGGTGGGTGACTTGAAAAAAAGGGTGTCAATCGCCAGACCG
Organism: Baaleninema sp.; assembly: GCF_049974805.1. Taxonomy (NCBI): domain Bacteria; kingdom Bacillati; phylum Cyanobacteriota; class Cyanophyceae; order Oscillatoriales; family Oscillatoriaceae; genus Baaleninema; species Baaleninema sp. Next base: position 5,028 of record NZ_JBNGCO010000117.1, on the reverse strand, counting down.
AAAAATCGTCACGCACCGACAATGTATGTTCCCCATCGCACCATCACCTCGTCACCCCATCTCCCCATCACATTATCAAGTCACCTTAAACCGTCCCGCACTGGCTTGTAGCTCTTGGGCGGTGGCCAGGGCTTCTTTAAAGCGATCGGAGATTTCGATCGAGTTTTCCGAAGTTTGGTTGGCGATCGACGCAATACCGCGCATCATCTCCGTCACCGACTGCGCCTGTTCCGTTTGCACCTGGGTTGCATCCGTAATCCCCTGTACCAACACACTGATTTGCGCCGTCGCCGCCACAATCTCATTGAGGGTCTGACGAGTTTCCCCCACAAGGTTCGTCCCTCGCGTCACCTGTTCCGACGCCATTTCCATCGCCAAAGTCACATCCTTCGTCTCATCTTGAATCTCCTGCACCAACTTCTCGATTTCCGTAGTGGCGTCGGCGGACTGACGGGCCAGCGATCGCACCTCATCGGCGACTACCGCGAACCCCCGTCCGTATTCCCCGGCCCGGGTAGCTTCAATCGCCGCATTGAGCGCCAGCAGGTTAGTTTGGGTGGCGAAGTTGTTAATCAAACTCACCACTTTGGCGATGTTTTGGGACGATGAGCTCAAGCGTTCGATACCCTTAGCCGCCGCCGCCACCGTCTTACGGATGTCTGCAATCCCTTCGACGGTGCGGTTCATGGCGTCGTCTCCCGCCTCCAGAGTTTGATTGGCTTGTCCGATCGCCGTTTCCACCTGTTGGGCGTTGTCGGCGGTGGTTTGGGTAAAGTTCACCACCTCCTGAATGCGATCGAGCGCCTTCGTAATCTCTTCAAACTGAGCGCGAGCCTGACTCGACAAAGCCATCAGCGACTCGTCACTACTCGAAGAGGTCAACACCACTTTTTCCGCCGCCGCTTGCACTTGAACGACGATTTTCCGCAAACTTTGCAGGGTGTTATTAAAAGAGTCCGCCAGGGTTCCCATTTCGTCTTCCGTCACCGGAACCCGCACTGTCAAATCTCCATCCAACGCCGGACGCACCGACATCAACAGTTCTAACGCCCGTTTTTGCAGTTGCTCTTTCGCGGCTTTATCCCGTTGTGCGGCGGCTTCGAGCTGTTTCGACTGTTCTTCAAGCTGGCGCAGGTATTCGCTTTGCTGAATCGCCACCCCCAGTTGAATCCCGATTTGCGCCAACAGGGTCACTTCGTTGTCTTCCCATTCCCGAGGACCGTCGTTTTGGTAGGCCGCCAGGAGTCCCCAGAGTTTCGCCCCTTGGAAAATGGGAACGATCGCGTAGGCGCGACATTGATACTGTTCGAGGATTTCCAGATAACAGGAGGTAAACCCGGCTTGGTAAATATCGGTGACGGCGAAGGATTCTTCGCGCTGGAACCGTCCCCCTTTCGTATCTTGAAGGTAGGTATCTTTCACCTCCAAGCGATCGACCCCCGAAGGGGTCAACGCCGCAGTTTCAGCGCGATCGATCTGACTTTCAATCAAGCCACCCATCCCCTCACAATCGCTGACGTTTTGCTGCAAACTCGTCACGTCCTGCTGTCGTTTCACCAGGGGAACCCAGCCCCCACCCACAGACTCAGCAATAAAGCGACCGCTCCAATCGGGATTGAAACGATACACGCACACCCGGTCTGTCTTCAGCAGTTGTCGGATTTCTGTAGTGGTGGTGTCGAAAATGCTTTCGAGGTCGAGAGATTGGCGGATTCTATCGATCGCTCGGGCCACAGCGCGATCGCGTTCCGCCGCCTTCGCCACCTTATCCGACTGACGCCGCAGTTCGTCCAGAGTTTCCGCCTGTTGCAACGCCACCCCCAATTGGTCGGCGATGCGAACCAGCAAATCCACCTCTACCTCTTCCCAATCCCGAGGACCGTCGTTTTGATAGGCCGCCAAAATTCCCCAGAGTTTTTCCCCCTGGAAAATAGGAACCAGCGTATAAGCTCGCGCCTCGAACTCTTCCAGCAGTTCCACGTGACAGGGGTCATGTCCCGCCTCGTAAATATCGCTGACGGCGTAAGTTTCCCGGTAAGCGTAGCGTCCCCCCTGGTTTTCTTCGAGGTAAGTATCTTTCCACACCCGCTCCACTTCCGGACCGACGAGTTTCACCCAACCGGGGGTCACAGATTCCGCCACAAACTGACCGCTAAAGTCCGGATTGAACTGATACACCGCCACGCGATCGCATTCCAGGAGCAACCGCACTTCTTTGGTGGTGACGTTGAAAATACTTTCGATATCCAGAGATTGACGGATGCGATCGATCGCCCTGGCCACCGTTCGATCGCGCTCAGCCGCTTTCGCCACCTTATCCGACTGCAACCGCAAACGTTCCACCGTCTCCGCCTGTAACAACGCCACCCCCAATTGGTCGGCGATGCGTTGCAGCAAATCCACTTCCGTCGGTTGCCAATTTCGCGGACCGTCGTTTTGGTAAGCTGCCAAAATCCCCCAAAGTTTCTCTCCTTGGAAAATCGGAACCAGCGTATAGGCGCGACATTCAAACTGTTCGAGCAGTTCCACGTGACAGGGATCGTGTCCCTCTTCATAAATATCGCTGACAGCGTAACTCTCGTGATTGGCGTAGCGTCCGCCTTTGTTTTCTTCGAGATAAGTATCTTTCCAAACCGGTTGAACGTCGGGGCCCACCAGTTTCACCCAACCGGAGGTGACGGATTCCGCCACGAAACTTCCGCTAAAATCCGGGTTGAATTTATAGACCGCCACCCGATCGCACTCCAGGAGCAACCGCACTTCTTTCGTCGTCGTGCGGAAAATCGTATCGATATCGAGGGATTGGCGAATGCGTTCGATGACACGAGAAACACTTCGATCGCGGTCTTGCACCTTCTCAAAGGAGTCTCGCAGCGTATCGAGAACATCAGACACCGCGCGATCGCTCTCCTGTTGCTTTTGGTGGTGTTCGGACTTGTCGAACTCCTGCAACATCACCATCAGTTCGCTGGACACCTGCTTAATGACTGCGATTTCCCGTTCCGACCAACTGTAGGGTCGATCGCACTGACTGGCGGAGAGAACCCCCCACAGCCGCTTCCCAATTTTCAAGGGAACGTTGAGACTGGCTTGAGTTTGATAGCGTCCCAGGAGTTGGCGTTGGTGAGGGGTTAAGTTCGTGCGTTCGGCGTCGGGGATGGAGATAAAGGGATGGCTGAGATATTCGTCGAGGTCGTCGAATCCAAAGGCGGCTACATGCAGTCGATCGCCCAATGCTGGCGTCCATCCCCGTCCTACGGATTCCGCCACCACCACCCCGCTGGCGCTGCGACCGTCGGCGGTGGTGGCTGGAAGCGTCATTCCGTTGGCGGTTCCGTTTCCGTTGGGGATATATAACGGAACCTGTCCGTCCGCCGCAGCGAGGCTTCCATCGAAGCTAGAGGGAAGAAACGCATCGATTCCTCGGGACATCAGGCGGTAGACTACGACGCGATCGCACTCGAAAATCTGCCGCAATTGAGTTACGGCGGCTAAAAGGGTTTCGTCGAGGGATTCAGTTTGGTGCAGTCGGGTCGTCACGGACGCCACTTGCTGGCGAATGGCTTTAAGCTGTTGTTCGAGCGGAGTCGACTCGCTACGCAGGGCATCTGAACGGGTCATACGATTACCTCGATCTCGGTTTCGGTTTGGGTCTAGAGGGAGGTGGGGACGTGATGAGATGAGGAGGTGATGAGATGGGGAGATGGGGAGATGGGAAGATGGGGAGAAACTGTCAACTCTGCCGTGTCAATTGTTTTCTCTCGATCGGGCCATCATCCCCTCATCTCCTCATCCCATCATCCCCTCAACCCGATTTCCCCTGAAGGACGTGCAAAACTTCAGCGATATCGACAACGATGACGATATCGCCCTTGGGGTCGATGAAAAAGCCTTGGAGATAAGGCATTACGCTAGGGGGAAAGAGTTGGGAATCCGGCGCCTGTTGGTGCGCCAGGTTGTAGGTTTCCAGGTCGAGAACCTGGGGGACGACGAAGCCGATGGTACTGTCTTCCCATTCCACGACGATGGCGATCGCCGTATCGGGAGATTGAGGTTGACCGGGTTCCCGGTTGCGGCGGGGAACTTGGGGGGCGTACCCCAGGAGTTCCCCGAGATCGACGACCCACAGCATTTCCCCCCGCCAGTTGTAGACTCCCATGATGCAGGAGCGCATCTGAGGGACGGGAAGGATTTCCGGAACGCGGACGGTGACGATTTCTGCGACGCAATCGACCCTAATGAGGGCGCGATCGCGATCGCCGAGACCGAACTGGAGAAACTTACGGGTCTCGGGGGTCGCTTCTACCAGGGCGGGGGACGGTTCGGGCTGTATCGGCGAGGGTGCAGCAGACATACTCTCAAACAAGCTGGAACGAGCGGAGTCAACAGAAGAAAACTGCTGTGAGGGAGTTAAGCGGCGATCAGCTTGCGAACGGTTTGCATCAAGAGGGTTTCGTCGACGGGTTTGGTGAGATAAGCGTCGGCGCCTAACATATTGCCCCAAGTTTTATCCACATCTGTATTTTTGCTCGAGCAAATAATGACGGGGATACTTTTCGTTTTGGGATCGGTTTTGAGTTCTCGACACAGCTCGAAGCCGCTTTGCCCGGGTAAAATCACGTCGAGGACGATGAGATCGGGCGTTTTGCTGTTGAGTTTTTCTAAGGCTTCTTCTCCTGTTTCAGCGTTGATGACGCTTAAGCCGTTTTGTTTGAGGTATCGGTTAATCGCTTCGCGATCGGTCATGCCGTCTTCAACGACTAAAATTGTACTCATCTAGATAAACCCGATCTGTTGGTGAATGACGACAGCGCGAGTCGGGAGGAAACCGATATCGCGCGAGATTAAGGGGTACGGTCGATCGAGCCAGCGATCGACTTCATGTCTAAGTTAGCAAAAAACGGCTTGTCCACACGAGGGGATGAGGGGATAAAGGGATGAGGGGATGATGAGAGAAGACCCTTGACAGTGGAGAATTGACAGTTTCTCCCCATCTCCCCATCTCCCCATCTCCCCATCTCCCTCACG
>NZ_JBNGCO010000116.1:0-14671 GCF_049974805.1 Baaleninema sp. | reverse complement strand
TCACCTCATCACCTCATCACCTCATCACCTCATCACCTCATCACCTCATCATCTCCTTTACAAATCCCCAAAACCTTTTTTCTTCTTCTGTTTTTTCTTCTTCTTCTTCCCGCCGGGGCTGGGATAGCCGCGAAAACCGGGGCGAGGTTGGCCGCCACCGCCGCCGAACATTCCGCCGAAGGGGTTCATACCGCCCATTCCGCCCATTCCGCCCATTCCGCCCATTCCGGGGAAACCTTGTCCCATCTGCTGCATGAGCGATCGCATTTTTTGGAAGTCGCTGACAAGTTGGCGCACGTCCGTTTCTTGATATCCCGCACCTTGAGCGATGCGGCGGCGGCGACTGGGGGAACTAGCCAGCAAATCGGGATTGCTGCGTTCCTCCGCCGTCATCGAATTAATCATCGATTCGGCGCGTTTGAGTTGGGTTTCTCCTTTCTGCAAGTCGTCGTCAGACAACTTGCTTCCCATACCGGGAATCAGTTTCATGACCCCCGCCAAAGACCCCATATTTTTCATCAAGCGGGTTTGCTTGAGGAAGTCGGAAAAGTCGAACTTGGCCGAGAGGATTTTCTCCTGCATTTTCTCGGCGTCGGCCAAATCCACCTCTTCGGCGGCTTTTTCCACGAGGGTGAGAACGTCTCCCATCCCCAGGATGCGCGACGCCATGCGATCGGGGTAAAACGGCTGTAAGGCTTCCACCTTTTCACCCATCCCCACGAATTTAATCGGCGCACCGGAAATTCGTCGCACCGAGAGGGCTGCACCGCCTCGGGTGTCGCCGTCGAGTTTGGTGAGAATCGCGCCGCTAATACCGATTTCTTCGTGGAATGTCAGCGTCAGGGTGGCGGCTTCCTGACCCGTCATAGCGTCCACCACCAGCAGCGTATCGTGAGGCTGGATGGTTTCTTTGATTTTCGCCAGTTCCGCCATCATGTCGCGATCGATTTGCAGGCGTCCGGCGGTATCGACGATGACGGTATCGATATTTTCGGCTTTGGCTTTTTCGACCCCCAGACGGGCGATTTCCACCGGGTCGGTATCGGTTCCCATCTCGAACACGGGAACATCGATTTGTTGTCCGAGGGTTTTTAACTGGTCGATGGCGGCGGGGCGGTAAACGTCCGTAGCCACCAGAAGGCTCGATCGATTCTGTTTTCGCAGGTGCAGGGCGAGTTTCGCCGAGGCGGTGGTTTTACCTGTCCCCTGCAACCCCGCCATGAGGACGATGGTGGGGGCGGTGTCGGCGTGGGCGAGGGGAACGTTGCTTTCCCCCATCACCGACACCAGTTCGTCGTTGACAATTTTGATAAATTGCTGGTCGGGGCGCACGCCAGAGATGACTTCGGCGCCCATAGCTTTGGTTTCGACTTCGCGGATGAAGTCTTTGACGACTTGGAGGTTGACGTCGGCGTTGAGGAGGGCGCGACGAACCTCTTTGAGGGCGTCTTGAATGTTCGATTCCGAGATCTTGTCTTGACCTCGAAGTTTTTTCCAGGCTTCTTCTAAGCGATCGGCGAGTGCGTCAAACATGAATGCAGGGGTTGGCAGAACGTGACTGAACGGAGAGGCAAAAGCAAAGACGCAAAGGTTTCGGGGTCTTTTGACAACTCTCCATTAATTTAGGATACAACGATCGCCCGGTTCCTCTGTCAGCGATCGCCGTCCTCGATGGCACAGAGGAGGCGTTCCGCGTTACGATTCGATCGTTCCCGAAGCAAACCCTAACTCAAACACCGACACGGAAAACCTATGTTTTTCGACGAACTTCAACCCTTTGTTAAAGAATTCGCATCCGAACCGATCGCCTTTCTCGGCGGTTTCGTCTCGGGGGTCCTTCGCCTCGATTTGGCTGAGGAGCCTGTAAAAACCTGGCTGGGCGATACGGTGGTGTCGTCTGAGGCGTCTTCGTCCAACTCCAACGGAGACGACAATAACGGCAGCAGCAGCGGTCCGCAGTCGATTACGATCGAATAATTCTCTTGGGGGAACGCTCTAATCGTTCCCCTCTTTTTTGGGCGATTTTCGCGAAACATCTGGCCCTACACGAGAGAGGCGCCGAACATATAGAGAAGAACGGGGGGAGGATGCACAGGTGACGATGAAAGGGGTTGTGGCGGCGGCGATCGCAAGCGTTGCGGTGTTGGGATTAGGTGGTTGCGAGTCGCCGTCGTCTCGAGACGCGACACCGACGGAAACGATTTCGATCGCGGCGGGGGATAAGAAGGGAAATTACTATCAAGCGGCGATCGATCTGCGAGAAGTTTTGGGAGAGAAGGGATACGAGTTCGAGATTCGCGAAACCACGGGATCGATCGCCAACATCGAAGCGGTGGGAACGGGAGCGGCGGATTTGGGCTTTTCCCAGTTAGATACTCGCGTGTATTTGGAAAAGTTCGGCGACGACGCGCAACGGGAGTATTTGTCAAACGCGCAACTGTTTGCACCTGTGAGTAATGAGGTATTGCATCTCATTGTCCGTCGGGATGCGGGAATTGAGGAACCGGAGGATTTGGCGGGAAAACGAGTCGCGATCGGCCCGCCGGGTTCGGGAACCTTCGTGACGGCGTTTGTATTTTATACCCTCTACGATCTCGATCCGGAAACGGAGCCGAACTTGGAGCGATTGGATATCGAAACGGCGGTTGAGGAGCTGTTAGCGGGAGATTTAGAGGCGATGTTTTTTACTTCCGCTTTGGGTTCGCCGTTGCTGATGGAACTGGCGGCGGAGGCGGGGGAAGAGATTCGCTTGTTGGCGTTGTCGGAGCGATCGATTTTGCAGGGATTGGAAGGAATTTACCAACCGACGACGATTCCGGCGAATACCTATTCTTGGCAATCTGAAGCGGTTCCCACGTTTTCGACCTTTTCCTTTATTGCGGTCGATCGCACTTTAGAATACCAGCAAGTTTATCGGTTAGCCGAAGCCATTTATGGGAACGCGGCGGCGTTGCAGAAAAAAAATTCCTTTTGGCGTCTGTTAAGTGTGGAAGAAGCCCAACGAGACATTACAATTTCCGAGTTGGATTATCATGAAGGGGTGAAAGCATTTATCGCCGATCCTTCTGAATGAAATTTCAATCTTTATGGAATTTTAATCGTTATGATAAGTCGCAATCGTGACAGGAATTAAGCTGGGAAAAATCCGCAAAAAACTTGAACTTGAAACTTGAAAAGCTCGATACGGAAAAACTTAAAAAGCTCGATGGAGCAATTTCAAAATATTTGGATAACCGTTCACCACACCAGACACAGAGAACATCGAGAGACCGAGAACAACGAGAACAACGAGAACAACGAGAACAACGAGGAACAACGAGAACAACGAGAGGTTTTTAATTTTCCGAATTTCCAGTTTTTCGCCATTCGGCGATGTTCCAAGTATTGCGATCCCAAGGCGTGGGTTTTACCCCTTCCAATTGTAAGCCAACCCCCACAACGTCGGCTCTGCGAACGATAGGTATCACCGCAGAATCTCGAACTAACAAATCGTTCATTTGCACGAACAAAGATTGACGTTTTTCGGGGTCGAGTTCCGTTTGCGCCTGGTTCCAAAGCTTATCGTATTCGGGATTGCAATACCGGGCGAAATTCTGCCCCGACCAGTTATTTTCGGGGGTGGCGATTTCGTCGCAAGTGTAAGTTTTCATGTAAATCGCCGGGTCGGGATGCGAGTTTCCGGTGGTAAACATTTGCAAGTCGGCGACAAACCGTCCGAGGGTGTCGGGATTGGACGGATCGCCGGAAAAGAAAATGCTGGAATCAACACTTTTGAGTTCCACGCCAACGTCGATCGCACTCAATCCCTGCTTGATAATTTCTTGAGTTTTCTGACGCACTGGCGTCGTAGAAGTTTGAAAAACAACTTCCATTTCAACGCCGTTTTTATCGCGGATTCCGTTGTTGTTGCTGTCCGTCCATCCCGCTTCATCGAGGAGTTCGGCGGCTTTCTCGAGGTTGAATTCGTAACGGGTATTTGGGGAAACATATTGAGGCGGTGCGAGGAGGAAGTTGGCGATGGGTTGTCCGGCTTTTCCGTAGAGTTGAGTGGCGATCGCATCGCGATCGATCGCCAAGTCAAAGGCTTTTCTCACAGTTTCATCGGTAAAAAAGGGATGGGGAAACGCTAAGGTAGAACGATGGCCGTTATCGTCCGTTCGATCGGGATCGGTATAGTTGAATTCAATGCGTTCTCCCAACGGTCCGAAACTGGCGATCGATCGTCCAGTTCCCCCAGTTTCCAACCGTTCCAACACCTGGGGTTCCACCTGTAAATTATCGGCGAAATCCGCGTCTCCCGTTTGCAACACCGCTCTCGCCGCCGAAGTCGCATCGCCTCCCCCCTTCAACTCAATCCGTTGAAAACTCAGCCTCTCCGCCTCCCGATAGTAGGGGTTCGGTTCGTAGACCACCACATCGCCGGGTTTAAACTCCACCACTCGATAGGGGCCAGTCCCCACGGGCATTAAATTAGCCGGGGCTTCCCGAGCGTTCGCGCCGCTGTAGTCCTCAAATATGTGTTTTGGCAAAATGACGCCCGACGCGCCCACAAAGGGCAAAGACCAGGCGGGATTGGGACGTTTGAAGTTGACCCGCACTGTCGTCTCGTCCAGAGCTTCCACGCTTTCGATGGTTTGATACACCCCCAAATTCGTCGCCCCCACCTCGGGATTGCTGACGTAGTTGTAGGTAAACACCACATCCTCGGCGGTCAACGGCGTTCCATCCGACCATTTCACGTCAGGTTTGAGTTGCCAGGTCACCGACATTCCGTCCGCCGCCACGCCGCCGTTGTCCAACGTGGGAACTTCCGCCGCCAACAGGGGAACCATCTGTCCCTCGGCGTCGTAGGTGGCTAGCGGTTCGAGGGTGACGCGACTGGCTTCCCAATCCTTAAACCCCGTCGAGAGGTGAGGGTTGAGAATCGTCGGGGCTTGCCAGGACAGCATTCGCAACACCTGGGGATTGTTTTCGACAACGGGGGCGTTTCCCGTACATCCCGACAACAGCGATAGGCTGAGAAGGGAAGCGGCGAACAGACGGCGAACGGGAAACGACATAAGCAGTAGCGTAGACAACGGCGATCGATCCCCCCAAACGGGGAATATCTGGCAGAATACCCTAACGCTGGATCGATCGATCCCGCAAGCACTCTGCGAACAATTCTCGAGTCTCTTCCTCAGACGGCGTTGAAGCGATCGCGCCCCGAGACAGTTCGCCCGGACAGATGCGTTACCTTGAAAGGGGTGGAAAATTGTAAACCGAACTACAGGAGGGCTTATGGAGCCAGACTCTTTACCAACCGAGGTGATTCTGACCCAGTCGGCGAAGTCCTTGGGGAAAATCTATCTCGACTGGACGCCACAACCCGGTCATTACTTAGATTTCGACGGTCAAACCTACACCGTTCTCGAACGCCGACACCGCTATCATCTCAAATCCGGTCGCTATCGCCTCAACAATATCGCTCTCTACGTTCAAAAGGCCAACCGCCCCCAAGAAATGAGTTTAGTTAACGGACGTTGGGTTATCGGCGATGCGTCCTGTCAGTACAACGCGCGATCGGAGTTAGTTCGCTGCGCCGTCAACCCCGAAGGGCCCTGTCATCCCTGCAAGCATTTTACGCCGATCGCCGATCGGCAAACCGAAAATCGCCAATCGTGAGGAGAGTCTCTCTTCCTCTTATCCTCTCCACATTTCTATATCTCCCCATCTCCCCATCTCCCCGTACAATAAACCTGAAGGAGTTGGGGGAAGTGGCGCGATCGATTTCCAAGCTGAAATCCATCGAGATTCGGCGATCGCCCCAGACTCTTCAACTCGGTCGCGGCCAACCTGTAATACCTTTATAGAGATAGCAACACAGAAAAATACATCACTCTTAGTACGACAAACGACCACAAAGGAGCGCTTATGCGAGCAGTGTTGATGGCTGGAGGATCGGGGACGCGACTGAGACCCCTAACGTGCGATCTCCCCAAACCCATGGTTCCGGTGTTAAACCGTCCCATCGCCGAACATATCCTCAATCTCCTCAAGCGCCACGATATCACCGAAGTGATTGCGACGGTTCACTATCTCCCCGACGTGATGAGGGACTACTTCCAAGACGGGAAAGACTTCGGGGTTCAGATGACCTACGCCGTCGAAGAAGAACAACCCCTCGGTACCGCTGGATGTGTCAAAAACGTTGAAGATCTCCTCGACGATACCTTTCTCGTCATTAGCGGCGACGGAATTACCGATTTCGACCTGAGTGCGGCGATCGAATTCCACCGTCAAAAAGGCTCGAAAGCCACTCTCATCCTCAAACACATTCCCAACCCCATCGAGTTCGGCGTCATTATTACCGACGAAAACCAGCGCATCGTTCGGTTTTTGGAAAAACCCTCCGCCTCGGAAATCTTCTCCGATACCGTGAATACGGGAACTTACATCCTCGAACCGGAAGTTCTCAAATATCTCCCCGCCAACCAAGAATGCGACTTCTCGAAAGAGTTGTTCCCCCTGCTGTTGGAAAAAGGCGAACCCATGTACGGCTACATCGCCGAAGGATACTGGTGCGATGTCGGCCACCTCGAAGCCTATCGCGAGGCGCAATACGACGCCCTGCGAACCAAAGTCGAGATGGATTTCCCCTATGAAGAACGGGAACCGGGCATTTGGATCGGACAAAACACCTATATCGACGATACCGTGAAACTCGAAGCCCCCGTTCTCATCGGCGATAACTGCCGTATCGGGGCGCGAACCCAAATCGAAGCGGGAACGGTTATCGGCGATAACGTTACCATCGGGACCGATGCCGACCTCAAACGTCCCATTATCTGGAACGGGGCGATTATCGGCGACGAGGTTCACTTGCGGGCTTGTACCATCTGCCGAGGAACGCGGGTCGATCGCCGCGCTCACGTCCTTGAAGGGGCGGTGGTGGGGCCCCTTTCGACGGTGGGAGAAGAAGCCCAAATCAGCCCCAGCGTGAGAGTCTGGCCCAGCAAAAAAATCGAATCCGGGGCGATTTTGAACATTAACTTGATTTGGGGACAGACGGCGCGACGCAGCCTCTTCGGACAGCGAGGGGTTAGCGGTTTGGCGAATATCGACATTACGCCGGAATTTGCCGTGAAACTGGGGGCGGCTTACGGTTCGACCCTCAAACAAGGCGCTCAGGTGGTGGTGTCCCGCGACCAACGCAGTATTTCTCGCATGGTGTCGCGATCGCTGATTGCGGGCATCATGTCCGTGGGCGTTAACGTGCAGAACTTGGAAGCGACGGCGATTCCCATTTCGCGATCGTTCGCGCGGGCGTCTACCGCAGGAGAAACGCCGCGTTTGAACATCGACGGGGGCATTCACGTGCGGGTTCACCCGGAACGGGCTGATTCGATTCTCGTTGAATTTTTCGATGTTAACGGCATCAACATCACGAAAGCCAAAGAGAAGAAAATCGAAGGGGCTTATTTCAAAGAAGACCTGCGACGGGCGCAAATTGCCGAAATCGGTCAGATGAACTATCCGAGTCAGGTGTTGGAAATGTACAGCACCGGATTTGAGAAACTCATCGATGTGGAAGCGGTGCGTCACGGGGGCGCCAAGGTGGTTATCGATTACGCCTACGCCGTCTCCGGGGCGATTCTGCCGCGACTGCTGGCGAAGTTCGGTTGCGATGCGGTGGTTCTCAACGCCAGTTTGAACCAGTCGGCGCTGTCGGCGGAGGAACGGGAAGGCTTGCTGACGCAGTTGGGTCAGGTGGTGGAAGCCCTCAGAGCCAATTTCGGCGCTCAAGTGTCCGCCAACGGCGAACAGTTTATTCTCATCGACGAGTCGGGAATTCCCATTCGCGGCGAACAACTGACGGCGTTTATGGTCAATACTATTTTGACGGCGAACCCGCGCGGGACGGTGGTGGTTCCGGTTCACGCTTCTAGTGCGGTGGAACAAATCGCCCGACGCCACGACGGTCAGGTGATTCGCACCAAAGCTAACCCCACGGCGTTGATGGAAGCTTGTCACGCCAATCCCAACGTGGTGTTAGGGGGAAGTGGGGAAATGGGCTTTATTTTCCCGCAGTTGCACCCCGGTTTCGATGCTATGTTCTCGATCGCCAAGTTGATTGAGATGGAAACTCTGCAAGGGCGACCGCTGGGGCAAATTTGCGCCGAGTTGCCCCGGGTGTATCACCGCTGTCAGACGATTCGCTGTCCTTGGACGGCGAAAGGGGCGCTGATGCGGCATATGGTGGAAACTCACCCGAGCGATCGAATTCAATTGGTCGATGGTGTGAAGGTGTGCGAACCTCAGTCGGACAGTTGGGTGTTGGTGTTGCCGGATGCGGGAGAACCGGTAGTTCATATTTTCGCCAACGGTGAAGATCGCGATTGGGTTGACGAAACCTTGCGGGACTACCGCACCCGGATTCAACATTTCGTCGAACAGCACCAAGGGGGGCAAAACCTCTCGGAAAGCCTCGGTTAAGTAAGATCGCCCTCGGAACGAACCGGGTTCGTCTCGGCTCGTTCCGACTGCTACAATACCGATAGTTGTAAATAGTCGTACAAAAATTTGGGGACAGAAGATCGATCGCGAAGCTGCTGCGTCGATCGATTGCGCGTCGAGGAACGAAAGCGTTAAACTGAAAAGCTTCCCCAAAAACGACTTCGCGTCCGACCCGCGTGTGAGTTCACGACCAGAGTTATCGAAATTCGATTGAGATGAATAGCTGTATTTTAATGGCGGAAATCGTCCAAGATCCGCAACTGCGCTACACGAGCGACACCCAAACCCCAGTTGCCGAAACCATCGTTCAGTTCGACGCCGTGCGGGACGGCGATCCCCCGGCCACGTTGAAAGTGGTCGCGTGGCGCAAACTGGCTGAAGCCTTGAGTCAAAACTACCATCGCGGCGATCGCATCGTCATCGAAGGACGTTTGAGCATGATTCTCGTCGATCGACCCGAAGGCTTCAAGGAAAAACGAGCCGAACTGACCGCTCAACGCATCCACACCATCGCGGCGGGTGCCGCTCCTCGTCCCGCTGCGGCGGCGCAACCACAAGTACAACCCCAACCGACGGCCACTCCCGCATCCTCTACGCCGCCGATTCAACCGACGAGCCAACCGACGAGCCAACCGACGACGCCCCCGCCGAGCCAACCGACCCCCACCTCTACCCCGTCGTCAGACGATCTGTTGGAGGACGAAATCCCGTTTTAAACGATGGCGTCAGACCTCTCGAACACCGCCCCCGCCTTACCGGAGTTTCCGCAGCTTTGGCAAGAAACGTTAGGTTCGGCCACACCGCCCCCCGAAAGCCAACGTCGCTTTCAACAGCTTTACCAGGGGATTCTGGCGGGAAACCGCCAGCTGAACCTAACGCGCATTACCGAACCCGAAGCGTTTTGGGAAAAGCACCTTTGGGATTCCTTACGAGGCATCGCGCCTCTGTTGAAAGATGGGGAGTCGGCGCAAACCCCGTACCGCGTTGTCGATATCGGCACCGGGGCGGGGTTTCCCGGTTTACCCATCGCCTTGGTGCGTCCGGCGTGGCACGTGACCCTCGTCGATTCGACTCAGAAGAAAATTCGTTTTTTGAGGGAGTTAATTGAGGAACTGTCGATCGACAACGCAACGGCGATCGCCGGACGCGCCGAAAAACTGGGTACGATTCCCCCCTATCGCAGTTCCTACGATCTCGCCGTGGTGCGAGCCGTCGGATCGCCGTCCGCTTGCGCTCGGTACGTTTTCCCCTGGCTGAAACCCGGCGGACAGGCGGTGCTGTACCGAGGGCGCTGGACGGAGGAAGAACGAGACCACCTCCAAAACACCTTGAAGGAGTTCGGGGGAGAAATTGAAACGGTAGATGCTTTCGAGACGCCCGTTTCCCACGCTGTGCGTCACAGTGTTTATCTACGACGCTTCGATCGCTGAGGAGGTGATGATGAGGTGATGAGGGAAGACAATTGATAATTGAGACTGATAATTGAGACTTTCTCCTTCTCTCCCAATCCCATCATCCCATCATCCCATCATCCCCCCATCTCCCCTTCTCGATACGCTAATTCTCTAATTCCTCTAAAGCTTGATGAAGCAGGGCGCTCATCTGCTGGGCGGCGGCGCGAATGGTTTGGTAATCCCGCGATCGCTGTTCCGGGGTGCGTTCGGTATCCGTTTCGAGAACTTTCACTAATTCCAAAATCCGATCGATCGACTCGCGAAATTCTGGAGAGACTCGCGCTAAAAAGCGAGCGTTTAGAGTTTGGAGAGACGGTTGAGGTTCGGGATACCGTGACATTAGAGCTGTTCTCATCGGTCTTTCGATATGGCGTTGCGTTACCCTCTATGGTGCGGCGAAACCCCGGAAAAATAAGCGATCGCGCTGCTGCTGTCTCGGTGATACTTCCGAAGTTTCGCGGTGTGGGGTGTCAGTCGGTGGTGGCGATCGCACGGGTGGCCATGGAGCGATCGAACTCACAGGAAAAGGGGATGCGATCGCTTTCTCCAACCCGCCCGCCTACCCCCTCGTACCTGCCCGATTCCCTCAGTATTCAAGGGTTTGCCCGATTCAAGGGTTTGCCGGGTTTTCCCCTCTTCAGACGATTCCTGCCTCGAAATCGATGATTTGTAACAGATTGCAACATATAATGAGAAGTGGGAAAACCATTATCGAAGTGAGGGTAGTAAAGTTACATGCGAGTCGCGATCGCCGGAGCCGGTTTAGCGGGACTGTCTTGTGCAAAGTACCTAGCCGATTTAGGCCACACGCCGATCGTCCTAGAACGCCGCGACGTATTGGGTGGAAAAGTCGCCGCCTGGAAAGACGAAGACGGTGACTGGTACGAAACCGGGCTGCATATTTTCTTCGGAGCCTATCCGAATATGTTGCAGCTTTTTAAAGAACTGGGAATTGAAGATCGGTTGCAGTGGAAAGAACACACCATGATCTTCAACCAACCCGAAAAACCGGGAACCTATTCGCGTTTCGACTTTCCCGACATTCCCGCCCCCATCAACGGCATTATCGCGATTTTGCGAAATAACGATATGCTGACCTGGCCAGAAAAAATCCGGTTCGGACTGGGTTTAATTCCTGCCATTATTCAGGGACAAAACTACGTTGAAGAGATGGATAAATATTCCTTCTCGGAGTGGTTAAAGCTGCAAAACGTCCCCGAAAGAGTGGAAAAAGAAGTGTTTATCGCCATGTCGAAGGCGCTTAATTTTATCGATCCCGATGAAATTTCCGCCACGATTATTTTGACGGCGCTGAACCGATTTTTACAAGAGAAAAACGGCTCAAAAATGGCGTTTCTCGATGGCTCTCCCACCGAGCGCCTCTGTCAGCCCTTGGTGGATTACATCACCGAACGAGGCGGGGAAGTGCGCCTCAACGCCCCCCTCAAAGAAATTCAACTCAACGAAGACGGAACGGTGAAACAGTTCCTCTTGCGAGGACTGAACGGACAACCGGACGAAGCCTTCGAAGCGGACTTGTACGTTTCCGCCATGCCCGTCGATCCGTTGAAAGTGATGTTGCCGCAACCCTGGCGCCAACTGCCCCACTTCCAGAAGTTGGAAGGGTTAGAAGGGGTTCCGGTGATTAACCTGCACCTGTGGTTCGATCGAAAACTCACCGACATCGATCACCTGCTGTTCTCGCGATCGCCCTTGCTGAGCGTGTACGCCGATATGAGCAACACCTGCAAGGAATACGCCAACCCCGATCGCTCCATGTTGGAACTGGTGTTAGCCCCCGCCAAAGATTGGATTTCCAAATCTGACGAAGAAATTATCGCCGCCACGATGGAGGAACTCAAACAACTGTTCCCCCAACACTTCACCGGAGACAACCCGGCTAAACTGCTGAAATCCCACGTCGTCAAGACGCCGCGATCCGTGTACAAAGCGATCCCCGGTCGCCAACAATACCGTCCTTCCCAACGGACGCCCATCGCGAACTTCTATCTGTCCGGGGATTATACGATGCAAAAATACCTCGGCAGTATGGAAGGTGCTGTGCTTTCTGGTAAGCTGACAGCGCAGGCGATCGACGCCGACGTAAAATCCCGTAATTCTGACGGGGC
This sequence comes from Baaleninema sp., assembly GCF_049974805.1. Classification (NCBI taxonomy): domain Bacteria; kingdom Bacillati; phylum Cyanobacteriota; class Cyanophyceae; order Oscillatoriales; family Oscillatoriaceae; genus Baaleninema; species Baaleninema sp. The sequence continues at coordinate 2,592 of NZ_JBNGCO010000116.1, read as the reverse complement.
AACTGCTGCGAAAAAAACGACTGTTGAGCCTGCTACGAATGCTGCAACTGCCTAAATCCCCGCCCAAGGTCAACATGCGCGTGTCACTTGAGGAGGCTTACGAACAATGCCGCCAGATTACCGCTAAGTATTCCAAAACCTTTTATTTGGGTACGCGGCTGATGTCCGAAGCTAAGCGGCGGGCGATCTGGGCGATCTATGTCTGGTGTCGCCGCACCGACGAACTCGTCGACGGCCCGGAAGCCCGTCACACGACGCCGGAAACCCTCGACGAGTGGGAAGCCCGCTTGGAATCCCTGTTCGCGGGCAATCCCATCGACAATCTGGACATGGCGCTCGTCGATACGCTGGAACGGTTTTCCCTGGAAATCGACCCCTTTCGCGACATGATCGAAGGTCAGCGAATGGATTTGTATCGCGATCGCTATCAGACCTTCGAGGAACTGAAACTGTACTGTTACCGCGTGGCGGGAACCGTCGGTTTGATGTCCGAGGCGGTGATGGGAGTCGATCCGGCGCTGCAAACGGCACCTTGGACTTTAGAAGAGGGCGTGCGCCCCACAGAAGAAGCCGTCGCCCTCGGCATCGCCAACCAACTGACCAACATTTTGCGAGACGTGGGGGAAGATACCCGACGGGGACGCATTTATTTGCCGTTGGACGAGTTGGCCTTGTTCGACTACACGGAAGAGGATCTGTTGAACGGCGTCATCGACGATCGCTGGCGGGCGTTGATGAAGTTCCAAATTCAACGGGCCCGCAAGTACTACGCCACCTCCGAACGGGGTATTGCGGCACTCAGCCCCGACGCCCGCTGGCCGGTGTGGTCGGCGACGATTCTGTACAGCAAGATTCTCGATGCGATCGAACGCAACGGCTACGATGTCTTCCGCCAACGGGCTTACGTCCCAGGATGGCGTAAAGCCATGTGTTTGCCCGTGGCTTGGCTTCGCGCCCAGGCGATGTAATCCTCCATCCGGGTTTCCAATCACTGTTCCAGATTTCCCCCGTAGGGGCGTTGCACGAACGCGCCTACGGGGTTTCAGCTATACTTTGGCTGAAGCCAAACCGAGAGATACCGGGAGCGAGACAGAGATGGTTCGAGGACGGTTGTTGTGGGTCAGTTTAGGGCTGGGGTGGATGACGGCCGGTTTGGGGGTGCCGTCGGTTCGGGCGACGCCGCCCCTGTCCCAACTGCCTCGACTCGCCCAGGTGTACGGAACCGAGGGGTATTATCTCCAAGAAGGACTGCGCCTGTTGGAAGAACGGCGCTTTGTGGAGGCGGAAGAGGCGTTCAAAGAAGCCTTGCGCTTCGATCCGTCCAATTACGAAGCTTATAACAATTTGGGACGGGCGTTGCAGGGGCAGGGAGACCCGGCTTCGGCGATCGTGGCCTATGAGTTGGCGTTGGATATTCGTCCTAATTATGCGGAGGCGTATAACAATTTGGGGGTGGCCTATCGATCGCTCGATCGACTCGGGGAGGCCCTCGAAGCCTACGAACGGGCAATTCGTATCGACGAGACTCTCGGGGCGGCTTATTACAACATCGGCTTGATTTTCTACGACGAAGCCAATTTTACTGAGGCGTTGGACTATTTTCAGCAAGCGGTCAGCGTTTCGCCGCTGTTCGATCGCGCTCATTACTATCGCGGCGAAACGCTGTTACAACTCGATCGCGCTTCAGAGGCGATTTTCGCCCTGCAAACGGCACTGGATATTAATTCAAACCTAACTGCTGCTTACGGGCTGTTAGGGGAGGCGTTAATGCGTGCTGGACGCACGCGCGAGGCACTGGTGGTATTGGAAGAAGCTATCGATCGCAGTAGCGATCGCGCCGCTGCGTTTTATTTTCGCGGCGTGGGATTGCTGAAAACAGGACGTTACCAAGGGGCTTTGTCGGATTTCGAGCGGGCGATCGCCCTCGATTCCGATTATGCTGAAGCCTATCGCGGTTTGGGGGATGCGTATTTGGCGTTAGGGGAACTGTCTGACGCGGCGCAAGCTTACCAGGAGGCGATCGATCGGTTTGTGGAAGCGCGATCGCTCTCCTCGCGAGAGATGGCGTTGGCGTACTATGGTTTGGGTAACGTTTACGCCGAAAACGGTAAGTTTCCCGAGGCGATGGCGGCGTTTCAAAACGCTTTGCGCGTCGATTCTACCTTTGGCTTAGCCCACGCGAGAATGGGAGATTTACTCGCCGAACGGGGGGAATACAACACGGCGAACATTTCTTACCAGGCGGCGTTGACGTTGAATCCCGATTCGGCGGAGATTTACAATCGTTTGGGCGAGTTGTTGTACGAACAGGGAATGTTCGAGCGCGCGATCGAGGCGTGGCGCACTGCGGTTGAAATCGATCCCAACTACGGCGCAGCCTTGGTGAATTTGGGGAATGCGTTGGGGAATTGATAATTGATAGTTGATAGTTGATATAGCAATCCTAAGTCAATTGTGGCAATTCATAGAAGTGAAACTCAAGATCGAACGAAGATCGGATTGTCTCTAGATCTGTCTCTAGATCCCCGGCATCTCCAAGATGCCGGGGATCTCGCACAGCCCTGGATCGATCGGGGATTTGGCCACGAATCA
>NZ_JBNGCO010000115.1:0-14715 GCF_049974805.1 Baaleninema sp. | reverse complement strand
CGAGAAACGGCCCACTTCGACCCACCTCTGAGAAGTTTGACCGATTATCTTGCCTCCCGAGATGCCAGCGGCCGGCCCCGATATTGGCCCCTCTGGCAGGAATATCAATCGGCTAATCGTGATTGGCGATCGCATCCCCATTACCAAGAATGGGCCACCGCCATCGAGCGCGACGGTTACGGCTGGGTTGTTCAACAATTCGGGCAACCCGAATATTCCGAGTTAATTGAATTCTATGAATGGTATGAACGAAATTCCTCACTTTGACCGCAATCCAGTGGTCTCTCAGGACTCTGAAATCTGGCGGCCATCGTGGCACTGCTACTGCTGCCGCGATACAGGTTTGGTTCAGGATTATCTGGTCAAGCGCGTCATCCCCAACTACAACGCCTTCGAGGATAAGCCCGTGGTTTGCCAGCGATGTGGAGCGTATCACCGAGGTAACCCGGTTCGCGACCTGAATCATGACTGGCGCTTCAAGCGTGACCTGTGCGATCGCCTCGACCAAATCAGCCGTCATGATTGGCAAACGACCACACAGCAACACTTTCAGCACGTCAAACGGATTATTCAGAGGACAACGGGACATCCATTCTGAAGATTTTTCAAGAAGTTAATTACCTTTGTTTTTTTTTTGAAAAGTTTTGATTTAGGTTGTCCCGGTTGTCCCAAATCGCTGAAACCCCCTTGATTTCGTTGATGTCAGGGGGGTTGTTACTGTCGATGCCCTCACGGCCAGCTCAACCAACCGGCCAATCTGGCTTTGACTGCTGCAAATGTTGGGTAGATTCTCGGTGTGATGCGATCGCCGGCGGCAAATTGAGGCAATCGGACAGCAAAAATCACCCAACTGTCCAAAAGTTGGGGAGAAATTAGGCGATCGCCACCAGGTAACACGATTTCAGGCGAACGGCTCCGGTCCAGGGTCGAATCTGGATAGGAGCGTATTCAATTCAAGGATGTAGCTGGCGAGGAATGGCTATGTTGCCGGTTCAGGAGTCCAGGGAGTAGGCGGTCGATAACATCGCTGTCGTATCCCGTTGAAATAAGCCCGAACTGACTCCCATCCCAACCGCTGGAATATTCGACTAACCCGCATCTGCTCTCGCCTGGTCTGCTGGATCGTATCGAGTTTCAGGCACTTAGTAAGGATTTCAGCGTTTGATACCTCCTCGCGGTGTTGAGCGTATTCCTCTACCCGAGCATCCCAGGGGTCGCTGATTTCGTACTCCTTATTGGCCTCATTCTGGAGTTCTTGTTCCGCCAGAGTAAGGTCGCAGTCTTCACCCGCTTCGTAGGCTTCGATCGCAGCAGCCCAAATCGCATCGCGGTTTTGCCTGAGTTTCTTCAGGTTGATTTGGCCGACCGGAATGACCCAAAAGCGGCGGTTCCCGGTCGCATCCTGCAAAAACTCATCTTCATTGGTGGTGCCAGCGACGACAGTGCGGCGGGGCAGTGCTTCATGTTTGCGGGCGTAAGGAGCGCGGACGACATCCACTTGTTTGGAGAAGAAGTCTTTAACCTCACCACTGGCCCGTTTACCGGCGATCGCACACTCAATTTCGGCAATCTCACAAATCCAGTGGCGGTGCAATGCCAAGATGTGGTCTTTATCCCGGCAGTCGTGAACGGTATCGGTGAAAAACTCACCTCCGAGAGTACGCAAAGAGAGTGATTTCCCAATGCCCTGTTTCCCTTTCAAGATGAGAGCATTGTCAAATTTGCATCCCGGTTCGTACACCCGTTTGACCGCCGCAATCAGCCATCCTTTCAGATAGCTGTTGTAGAGGGGCAGTAGAGGGTTTTTCTTATGAACGCCGAAATACTGAGCGGCAAGGTGGTCGATGTTAACCTTGCGGCCGCCCCGAATTGATTCTAGATAGTCCTTAACGGGGTCGTATTCATTTTGATGTGCCAACCATTCAATCGCATCGCATCCGAGTGATTTAGTGCAATCGATGTGATCGTTGAGGAGTTCCAGGTAAAAATGCTCGGTGCGAGTGGGGTTTCCGTCAATTTCAATCGCTCGGCTCCTGACATTGAGGCGAGTGCGATGACCCCAAAGCTGCTGGATGTAGACGAATTTCTCCGTCTTCGACATTTTGGTTTTCCTCACCCATTTTGTAAATGGGATGGCTGTCTGCATCAGTCGTTGTAAGTGCTTTGGCCGCTGCTCGGCGGTGAACTGGCACAAATAATCGTCCAGACCTTTACCGTCTTCCTGCGACCACTGCATCACATAGACGCTCAAGGTTTTCTGAGCGTTCAGGCGTTCCCCCAATCGTTTGAGAGCGTGCCGGACTTGCCATTTCTGAATAATGTCGGAATCAAAAGCCAAATAAATGGAGCGTCCAGCTTGGCAAAATGCTTCTAACTGTGGTTTTAGCTGTCCCTCCTTCAACCCACAATTCACACCAGGCAGTGAAATGGTGGCTACACCATTGGATAAACCGCAGCCAGCCTTCTTCGCGCCCTCAGTGATGATGACCGGGATACTCGGATTCTCTAAGACCCTTTTCCAATAGTCTGGCTCCCCGGTGTCGAGGAATAACGGCACGGCCTCATATCCCGAGGCTCCGAGATATTTCCGAGCCTTGCCGTCATCGCCCACCGGCGGATTGTCGGGTTTGTACTGGACTCCCAGTAATGTCGGCTCTCCAGTGTGGGGGTCAACCCCGCGAACCGACCAACCCGGCACGAGATGTTTACTGTGTTTCCAGCGTCGTTTGGTATTGCGGCTCAGTAATTCGTCCACCTCGCGCCCATCCTTGTGGCTTTGGATAGCGTTGACGGTGATTTCGCGGTCAACCCCTGAATCTTCCCATTCGCTCAGGTGGTTGGTGTGGATGTGGTTGAAAGAATTTAAATCTGTTGCGAGCATTAGCTTTCCTCGGTTGTAGCGAGAGCCAATGCTGTTCAATTCAGTGTCCGCCTTAGACTTTGTTGGGTTAACCTCTTGCAAAGCTAGAGATTTGCTTTATACTTAAGGGAGTAACCCTCGGTTGCTAGGCGCGTGACCACCAAATCTTAGAGCATTGGTTTGGTTCTCGTAGTGCCCACGTAATAGCCCTTTTGGGCGGCGAACCTCCTACGGCTAATAGGAGGTTTTTGCTTTTCTACGTCTGGGCGAAAACCTTGTTTCTCCTCGCGGTTCACGTAATTCCCCTCACTGTACTGTGAATTAGTCCCAATTGCAACGTTAAATTAGGTCTTCCAAAAGATTCGTTACATTCTCCTGATGACCCTGCCGGTTATCGTCGTATCGCTCCAAGGCATTGAAGTTGGTGTGCCGCGATAATCGCTGTACTTCTCTAAGATTGCCGCCAGTGACATCCAGAGCGGCTGTAATGCTGGCGTGGCGCAGTCTGTGGGGCGAAACTATCTTCTCAATCCCGGCGAGATTGGCGTAGCGGCGAATCAATTTGTATAAGCCATCCCCAGACATTCTCCCGCCAATATTTAGCCCTTTCGTTCCCACGACCAGAGGTTCTGTCGGTTTTGGGTGGTTGCGGGCTGCCAAATACTCCTGGATTGATGTCAGGGTTCCTTGACCTAACGCCATCCAAATATCCTGGCGGCCATAGCCCTTGCCATAAATCCGTAGGCGTTTATTGGCGACATCGACATCCCCAACGTCACAGGTGACGATTTCACCTCGCCGCAATGCCAGCGTCCAGAACAGCCTCAGAATCACTAAGTCTCGCTTTCCCTTGAGGGTGTCGGGGTTTGCGATCGCCATCATCTGCTCGAACTGCGCCGGTGAGATACCAGAGGTATCGCGGTAGGGAATCACTCGCTCGTTCTCGATATCTTGTAGCGTGATTTCTGTCAGGTTTCGCCGCCGCGCATATTGGATGAGCGATCGCAGTGCCGCCAGTCGCCGGTTAATGGTCGCCTCTGCCAACGTGCCGCCAGTCTGCTTATTTGGTCGGGTCTTGAGATTGTGTTTGTATCGCAAGACCAGAGAAAACGCCTTAGCTTGGGGCAATTGTAGAAATTCCTTAATCAAGGCATTGGTCGGCTCGGTATCGGGGTTAGAGGTCGCGAATTGGAAGAAATCCCTCAAGTCCTTGCGATATTCCCGTTTCGTCGTCTCCGACCGCTTGTCCATCAGAAGCTCATCCAGGATGTCTTCCTCGTCCTGAACCATGACAAGTTGGGACTCCTGGACGCTGAGATTGTCTGATGTCATGGATTTCTTTATCGCTAATTATGCTTTCCCGTTCTTGTCCCTTGTTGGCGTAACGATCGAACAGGGTTCGTCCGAACAACTGCACCTTAGCCCGCGTAAAATCAAAGGCCAGTAAGCGGTTGCGTTTGAGAAACTTCACCGGCCCGGTCAGGGTAAAGGTCAACATTCCCAACCGCACGGAATTTTCCACTCGTCCCCGTTCCCATTCTGAGGTGGCGCCGGTTTCCGGTGAAGTCTCCTCAACTCGAGCATAGGACAGGCGAATTTCGACCCATCCGGGTAAATACCGACCCGCGCCCAAGACCACCCCGGCTCGTTTGCGAGTTTTCTGGGTTCCGGTGACGAACCCCAAGCGCCAGCTTCCCAGGAGTCGATCGAACCCCATCGGCTGGCGATGGCGTTTCGACTGTTTTTCAAGGGCTAACAAGGCTTCGACCACAGCCTCGGCTGGAGGGCGTTCGGAGGTTTCCCTTCGAATCGATCGAACAGCATCGCAGACAACATCAACAGCATCGGACACGGGGAGTTTCTCCTAAAATGCGAGGCATCAAACAACGCGATAGGCGAAATCTAACGTCGCCCAAACGCGAGTATCGAGGGCGTAAAAATCCGTCGAAACCTCCTCGTCTTGGGTATTGCGGAGGCTGGCCACGTGCAAATCTTGCAAAATAGCTTTCGCAATATCGAGGGGCGTATCGAGGGTACTGAGGTCGCGGGGGTTGCGGGCGGGATGGGTGCGGGCGGCCAAAAGTCCCAAGGCCAAAGCGAAGGGTCGATCGCAACAGAGAAGCTGCATCTTCACCGGTCCGATGGGGCGTCCCACTTCCCAACTGACGTTTTCCGACCCGGCGGGCAACGTCACCGTCTCTCCCGGCATCAGGGGATCTTGTTGCAACGTGGGCGGGTTGGCGTTGCTGACGGTGTGAAACGGATAAAAAGCGACGGTGCGTCCGCTGCTGTCGAGACCGAACAGCAGATAGTACAGAGGTCGATCGCCTAAATTTTGCAGTTGGTAGCGAAGGCGACTTCCGGCGGGAATTTCCAGAACCCCTTCAACAGTACTTTTCGCCGTCGCCTGTCCGCTACTGCTGCGCTGCCCTCGCTGGGTTTGTTTAGAAACCACATAGCGGGGCGTCGTACTGTTACCGTCCTCGTCGAACACCAGGAGACTGCCGCGAACGCCGATTTGAGAAGACCCTTGATTGGCCGTCAGTGCCATGAGTTTGGCGGCCAAGAGGGTGTGGAGTTGGGGAACCAGACGCTGAACGGATTTTTTAATCGCTTCGTCCTCTTCGCCGATGCTGTTGGGAATGAGTTCCCGGCCGATGGTGAACAGGCCGTAACTGCCGCGATCGCTCGGCAAGTCGATGGTCTCGGTCGAGTAAGTTTGAGCGATGGTGGCGCGGCGAACCCGTCCGAACAAGCAATCGGCCGGTTGTTCCCCCGCCACGACCGAAGAGACCGATCGAATCCCAGAAAAGGCACTGGTGGCGTCCACTCGTTCGATGCGTTCGAGTTTGGGGTCGAGGGCGACGGTCAGTCCCAAATTGCGGGAAATCACCCGCAGGTCTTCCCGTACCAGTTGACCGGGTTTGAGGCGAGAGAAGTCCGCGTCCGAAGCGTCCACCAGTTGCGCTTTCGCCGTCAAGCCGTCCCGCGATCGCACCTGAAGCGTAAGGGGGGTGCGGTTGGCATCTCCCGGCGCGGGGACTACGGACAGCAGACTTTGAGGACTGTAGCGTTCGAGAACCTCACCGGGCAATCCCCCCAGCCAAACCGAGACGTTGGCGTTGTTGCCATCGACCGACAACACCACGCCATCGGCCGTGACGGCGGTGAGTTTGGGGATTAACAGAGAGGGGTTGCTGTCAGCGTTGGGGGAGGTGCAGTCCAACAGACTTCCGTTACAGAGTCGCGGTTGTTGGTCGCGGCCGGCCAGGCGATCGACCGTTTGGGACACGCGGCGTAGCGTCGTCCCCAGAGGGATATCCGGAGTCGCCCACCAAAACCGCTGCGTCAGGGCGTAGGTGAAGGTTCCGGCCGAAAAGCCTTGCCAGCGGTTTTCCGTGGCTGTTTGCTGGTCTCCTGCGGCCGTTAAGACCACACCAGGAACGCGATCGATCGTCGATTTATTTTTGTCCAGGCGATCGCGCAGTTTGGCCAGTCGCTCTCGCTGCCCTGGACTCAGTTGTGCCACCGTGGGGGAGGGGCGCGATCGCACCCGTAACGACCCCTGCAACGGCGTACCGGGGTAGCTATAGCTGGTATCGAGAACCGTGACGACTTTTTTCGTCGCCAGAGAGCGCAACAACACCGCCAACGTCGTCAGCGGCAAATCCGCCTCCCGTTCGTCAGCGGCCACCAAGCTATTTCGAACCGCTTCCGAATCAGGAGACATCTGCACTTGAGAGCCGTAGCCACTAAAGTGGAACAGCACCACGTCCGACGGTTGAGCGCGATCGATTAAATGCCGTTGAAACGCCGTTATCATGCCATCAACCGTGGCTTTATCGTCCGTGAGAGTCAAAATATCCTCCGGGGCGAAGCCGAAGCGATGAATCAAGACGTTTCGCTGTAAATTCACGTCCGTTTTACAACCGAACAACCCATCCTCGGAACCCGTCGCCGATTCCGGATATCGATCGATCCCCACCAAGAGGGCGAGTTTGCGCGGTGCGTTTTGCGCCAGCACTCGCGCCGCGTCGCGTCCGAACAGCGACAACCCCAATTCGATCGCCGTCGTCGCAGCGATCGAGCGGGTGGCGTATTGTAAGAAACCCCGTCGTTTCATATCGGTTTGCGGTGGCTAGAGTGTGTTAGGCGGTTTGGGAGGTCGCGGGTGTATCCCCTACGTTCGAGGCTTGCACGCCCTTTTCCCCGATTCTCTGGTTTTCTAGTTTTTCTAGGAGAGCGGCGATCTCTCGATTCCGGGTCAGTTCCCGAGGTCGATCGCCGTCCCGCAACAATATTTTTTCACAAACGAGTTTAAAACGACTCTCAAACCGTCGATCGAGAGGCTTAAAAAGGTTTTTAAAAAAATCAGAACAGCACTAAAAACTGTATTCTATTGACTCCATACACATAAAAAAGACCATAAAACTATATTGGAGATATTTAAAAAAATATTTAAATTTATCGCGAGCGCCAATCGTCGCTGTCGAGAAACAGACCCCGACAACGACGATCGCCACAGAACTTAGCTTTCCTTATCCTTGTGCATAGCGTTAGCCAGTTCCGTCGCCACTTCCGGACGGGAGAATTCCGGCGGCGGTAACTGCCCCCGTCGCAGCATTTCCCGTACCTTCGTACCCGACAAATGAATCCGTTCCTCCGGCGTACTCGGACTCGTCTTCGAGGTCGCCATCGACTGCGTGCGCGTACAGTAGAAAGCGTGTTCGAACTTCATCGGAACAATACCCAGTTCCCCAGGCTCGAACTCATCGAAAATATGTTGAGCGTCATAGGTGCCATAATAGTCACCCACCCCCGCATGATCGCGTCCCACAATAAAATGAGTACAGCCGTAGTTCTTACGAACCAGCGCGTGAAAAATCGCCTCGCGCGGTCCAGCGTAGCGCATCGCCGCCGGGTTAATGGCCATCATCACGCGATCGCGGGGAAAATAGCGATCGAGCATAATCTCATAACAGCGCATCCGCACGTCAGCCGGGATATCATCGCTCTTCGTCGCCCCCACCAGCGGATGGAGGAACAAACCATCCACCGTTTCAAGAGCGCACTTCTGAATATATTCATGGGCCCGGTGAATCGGATTGCGAGTTTGGAACCCCACCACCGTTTTCCAGCCTTTCTCAGCAAACAACTCCCGACTTTCCGCCGGGTCGATTTGATAGCGGGGGAACAACGGATGGGGGTCTCGTTGCAACAACCACACCGGGCCGGCCAAATTGACCTCACCTTGCTGATACACCACCGCGACGCCGGGATGTTTCTCCTCGTTCGTCCGGTAGACATGAATCGCTTCCTTCAGTTTGTCGTACTTATACTTCTGAGTCAGTTCCAGAACGCCGACAAACCGTCCCGTCGAATCGTCCAAGCGCACCAAACTCCCAATTTCGAGAGAATCGGCCACCTCTTCAGAGACGTTGAGAGTAATCGGAATCGACCACGGAAGCCCATCGGCTAACCGCATATCCGTCACGACACTTTTATAATCCGCCTCTTCCATAAAGCCAGTCAGAGGGCTGAAGCCCCCAATGGCGATAAGAACCAGGTCGGAAAACGTGCGATCGTCCATCTCGACGCGGGGAAGACTGTCCGCCTTATCGAGAAAATTTTGCTTCTGTTCTGCGGTGACAATCCGGTTAATTAAGGTGCCACCGTGAGCGGGGATAGTTTCTTGATACTGTTTTGCTGCACTCACGTTTGAGACGGGGTGAAATTTTAATAAAGCGTTGCAGTTGCCTTCAGTGTATCTCCTCTTGGCCAAACCGTTAAGCGATTTGCCCTTTACTGGAGATGATGGGGTACCCATCATCTTCTCATCACTCGTTCGACGACTTCCCATGTCCCCGTCCCGAGATATTTTCAATGGCGGCGATAACCGCTTGCGAAGCGGCGATAATGTCCCGTTCCTCCCCACCCAAGTAGAGACGGCCGAAACTTCCCACCGCTTGCACTTGTAAAATATTGATCTGAGCCGATTTTTCCGCCTCGTTCGCCGCCAAAGCCGCATAAGCCGCCGGAGCGACTTCCATCACGTACAAACTTTGTCCCGCCAGCAGCATCTGTCCGCGACGGGTGCGATTGATGAGTTGCGTTTGGTGGGGGTCGAGGTTGCGAATAATCTGACTCGACATAATGCGCGGTTTGAGGCGTTCGTTTTCCTTAACTCCCAAAGCGTCCAAAATGGCAATTCCGGCGGTTCGCGTGTCGCTTTGACGGCTCGAGTGAACTTCCAGCAACCCATAAAGCCGTTCCACCACCTGCACCCCAGGACGGACGGCGGTAGACTTGAGGGCGACGTCAGTAATGCGGTTAATTTCAATTCCCGGCGAGATTTCCACCCAAAGCGAGGTATCGCCAGGAAGGGGGAGAAATCCGAGGGCGACGGTTCCCATATAAGCGGCGTGTTGAGGTTGCAGACTGTCAATATAGACAAAGCTGCGTAGTTCGACTCCCAAAGTTCGATTCTCCGCGAAAGACCGATTTGCCATTGTAGATTACGACATCAACCGTGTCAGTTGATAGTTGAGAGCTGACAGTTTCTTCTCCCCTTCTCCTCTTCTCCTCTTCTCCCTATGACGATCGATCGACTTGTAATTTGGATGGTACTGCTTTCGGGAGTGGTGTTTTTGGTGCGATCGCTCTCCACCAAACCACCACAATGGGGATGGTCGATCGTATCGGGGGCGATTCTGGCGATTACGGGAACCCTGTTAGCCATCGCCTCGGTGGGATTGGCGGCGTGGATTGGCGGAATGTTGTGGGGGATATTCCTGCTGTTTCCGGTGTTGGGGTTGCGCCGTGTCAACGGTTTGTTTCGCGAAGAACGGTATCAGGCGGCGAGTCGGTTGGCCCAGGCGATCGCAATTCTACACCCCGCCGATGGCTGGCCGGAACGGGTGGGGGTGTTGCAGGCGTTGACGGTGGCGAAAGGGGGGGATATTGAAAAGGGTCGATCGCTCTTACAGATTTATCAAACGCCGAAAACGGTTCTCGGACGCAGTGCGATCGTTTTAGAGTATTGGATGCGGGGCGCCTGGGACGAGTTACTAGATTGGTTGCGATCGCGCCCGGAACGAGAGCAGGATGCCAATTTAATGCTGTATTATCTGCGTTGTTTGGGGGAAACGGCGCAGGTCAACGAAATGTTACGGGTGTTTCCCTCGATAGACGAAACCTTACGGCGCCTCGGAGATATCGATCGCCTCAACCAAGCCAGATTGTTCGCCTTAGCCTTTTGCGGCGAAACCCAACAAATCTATCGACTGTTCGAGGGAGAACTCTCCAACTACTCCGTCTCGAACCAACAGTTTTGGATTGCAACCTCCCAGATGGTAGCCGGGAGAACGCGCCAAGCCCAGCAGATGTTAGGAGCGTTACAGAAAGATTGCGATCCCGTCTTGCGGAGGGCGATCGCTTGGCGACTCAACCAAACCCAGCTCGACTTCAAAACCCACTTTAGCGACTATTCAGCCCGAGTGCTGTCAGCCTTAAAACTGCAACTGTCCCAAGAAGCGCGATATAGCGGACGAATCTCCGGAAAAACCGCCCTCGCCACCTGGGGACTCATCGGCTTAAACGCAGCAGTGTTTCTGTTGGAATTGCGCCTCGGCGGAAGCGAGAACCTCTGGGTACTGTACCAACTGGGGGCGTTAGTTCCCGAAGAAGTCTGGGCGGGAGAATGGTGGCGCGTCGTCACCGCCACGTTCCTGCACTTCGGGATTCCTCACCTAGCGATGAATATGTTCGGGTTGTATATCTTAGGACAGTTCGTCGAATCGCGCATCGGAATGGGGCGGTTTTTACTCACCTATTTCGCCAGCGGCGTCGGTTCGATGGCGTTTATTGCACTGTTGGCGTTGCGCGGCGGCGAGACTCAGTTTGTCGTAGGTGCATCGGGGGCAGTGATGGGTTTAATTGGCGCGGTGGCGGCGATTTTTTGGCAGGGTTGGCGTCAGGAAAAAGCGCAAATTGCCAAGGATCGGTTGAGGTCGATTCTCTTTGTAATTGCAATTCAAGCAGCTTTCGATTTATCGATTCCGGAAATCTGTTTTCTCTGTCATGCCTCCGGTGCAGTTTTAGGATTTATTACCGCAAATTTGTTGCTTTGGCGTAAATCTTAGTGTGCGATTCGTTCCTGTCAAAAGTCATCCTAGCACTGACTGTATAAGATCCCCGGCATCTTGAAGATGCCGGGGATCTTAAGAGCGCGGCATCTCGGAAACCGTCATATCCATATAATGAAAAACTCAGCCTAACTCTATTTTCGGTAGTTTCCCCATCACCGCACCAAACCACCGTGAAAACCCGCTCGTTCTCCCTTCTCCTTGCCCTTCTCAGCGGCGTTGCCATGGGTTGCAGCGTCGCCCCCGTCGAATGGTGGGGTTTCGCCTGGATTGCCCTGGCGCCGCTGTGGGTGTTGCTGTATCGTTCCCCCCTCAACCCCCTGGGGTTGGGCTTCGCCTGGGGTGTCGGCTTTCACGGTGTCGCCTTGTTTTGGCTGACTGGAATTCACCCGATGACGTGGATGGGGGTTCCCTGGTTGGCGAGTCTCGCTATCGCCGTCGCCTGTTGGATGGCTGTCACTGTCTGGGGTGCAGCTTGGGCAGCAATTTGGGCAGCCATTGTCAGCAGATATCGGAGAAACGGGTTCACGGGAATTCTCCTCGGCGTGGCGGGGTGGTGTCTCCTCGATGCAATCTGGCAATTAACGCCCTTGTGGTGGTCGTCTTTGGCGTACACTCAAAGTCCCCACAATCTCGCTATCTTACATTTGGGGCAACTGTCGGGAATCACCGCCGTTACCGCCAGTGTCGTCGCTGTCAACGGCTGTCTCGCTGTCGCCATTCTGTCGGAAAAACGCCGCCAACTGGCTGTTATGGCTGCGATCGCCACTTTCTCCATTTCCCATCTCCTGGGATTTTACCTCTACAGTCGCCCCCTCAACGATTCCCCAAATCTCGCCTTTCGCGCCGGAATTATTCAAGGGAACGTTCCCAACGAAATCAAACTCTATCGCGAGGGATTGATTCGCGCTTTGGAAGGCTACACCCGAGGTTACGAAACCCTCGCTGAAACAGGCGTCGATGCGGTTCTCACCCCAGAAACAGCGTTACCGGATTTCTGGGAAGCCGACGCCTGTCTCGGCGATTCTCCCTTAGCGCACTTGTGTCAAGCGATTCGCCGCTGGGAGGTGACGGCTTGGGTGGGAACCTTTCAAGGAAACTTGCGCCGCTACAGTAACAGTCTGTTGACGGTGACGGGAGAGGGGGAGGTGTTCAGCCGTTACGACAAGGTGAAATTGGTTCCCCTGGGGGAATACATTCCCTTTGAGTCGGTGTTGGGAAGTGTCGTTAACCGCTTGTCGCCGTTGCAGGCGCAGATGGTTCCGGGGGCGAAGCATCAGGTGTTCGAGACGCCGTTGGGACGGGCAATTGTCGGAATTTGCTACGAATCGGCGTTTACGGAGCATTTTCGGCGACAGGCAGCGCGAGGGGGCGATTTTTTCTTGAGTGCGGCGAACAACGCCCATTATGCGCCATCGATGCCCCAGCAACACCACGCCCAAGATGTGATGCGGGCGATCGAACTCGATCGCTGGGGGATTCGCGCCACCAATACCGGCTATTCTGCTATTGTCGATCCCCACGGGCGCACCCTCTGGAAATCGGGGTTTAACGTTTTTGCCACTCACGCTGAAACGGTGTATCGCCGCCAAACTCGGACGCTTTACGTGCGTTGGGGGGATTGGCTGCTGTGGGTTTTGCTGGGAATGGCTGCACTGGCCGTTTTTCGAGATAAAAGTTCATATAAAAACACTAATCCTTATAAAAATTAATGTTAAAAATTATTGCGTTTTTAAGGGCGATCGAGCCTTTGATATAATGCAGTTGGCTGAGTTGTTGTCTTAGGGATCGATCGAGCCATGAATCGCGATACTCGAAAGCTCTTGTCAATTTTGTCTCACGTTGCCATATTCTTCAGTTGGACGATCGTTTCTTTTGGCGTTCCCATCGTTCTCTTTTTATTCAGCGAAGATTCGGTCGTCAAAGACAATGCCAAAGAATCGTTAAACTTTCACATTAACGTTTACCTGTACGGCGCTCTGATTGGAATTTTGACCGCGTTGGTTATTACGATTCCCGTCGCCATGATTTTAGGCGTTTTATTAGGTATTGCAATTCTTGTATTGCCGATATTGGCAATTTTGAAAGTCGCCAACAATCCCGATAGTCCCTATCGATATCCGTTTGTTTTTCGTATTCTGTAAAATCAAATCATTAAATCAACATTTCTCCAAACAATCTCAAACCAGCAGATTTTTTAAAATTGGTTTCAGAATTGGCTTCACCTGCAAACATCGTTATTATCTGAAAGAAAAAACCTCACCGTAGAAATTGAACGAAGCGCCCCAAATTTGCACTCTCAATTCAGCGTTCGATCGCTCCGTCATCGAACAATTTCGGCAACTGCAAATCCAACTGAGACATCGTTGGCAAACCGTTGATTTATTCGATACGGGAGACACCGATATCGTCGTCATTCCTTCCCTAACCCTCGACGAACAAGAACTTTTAAAAATCGACGGCGTTCACCACTACGAAGAACGGTTTTTATTTTCCCTAATTCGGTTGAGAAACCCCCGAACTCGGCTAATTTACATCACCTCTCAACCCCTTCACCCCAGCATCGTCGATTATTACTTACAACTGCTTCCAGGGATTCCCTTTTCCCACGCGAGAAATCGCCTGTTACTGTTTGCAACTTACGATTCTTCCTCGAAATCTTTAACCCAAAAAATCCTCGATCGACCGCGACTGATCGAACGAATTCGCATGGCGTTGCGTCCGAACAAAACCTACGCCATTTGCTTCAACGCCACCCATTCCGAACGAGACTTATCCGTCAAACTGGGAATTCCCCTCCTCGCCACCGATCCCGAACTCTTGTATTTCGGCACCAAAAGCGGAAGCCGTCAAATTTTCGACGAATGCAACGTTCCCCATCCCGACGGAAGTACCTTGCTGTTTAACGACGACGATTTAGCCGAAGCCGCCTGCGAATTATGGAGACGCCAACCCCATCTCAAGCGGCTAGTAGTGAAACTCAACGAGGGATTTTCCGGGGAAGGAAACGCCCTTTTAGAACTCGAACCGCTGCAAGGGATTTCGCCACACCAGCGAGTTAAGGCGATACGCGATCGATTCTCCCAATTGCGGTTTCAAGCCAAAAGCGAAACCTGGGAACATTTCCGAAAACGGATACCCGAACTCGGTGCGATCGTAGAAGCCTATATCGAAGGCGAAAACAAGCGATCGCCCAGCGTTCAAGGGCGCATCACCCCCCACGGCGACGTGGAAATCCTCTCCACCCACGACCAAATTCTCGGCGGTCCCGACGAACAGATTTTCCTAGGATGTCGCTTTCCCGCCGACGCCAGCTATCGCGTGCAGTTACAGGAATTGGGGTTAAAAGTCGGGCGCAATCTCGCCGAAAAAGGGGCGTTAGAGCGGTTTGGCGTGGATTTCGTGGTAGTTCGCCGCGAAAACGGCTGGGACGTCCAAGCCATCGAAATCAACCTTCGCAAAGGGGGAACAACCCATCCGTTTATGGCGTTAAAACTGCTCACCAAAGGCTATTTCGATGGCGCCACGGGACTGTTTTACAGCCAACAGGGAAAAGCCAAATACTACAAAGCCACGGATAACTTACAAAAAGACTGCTATCACGGCTTGCTTCCCAACGACTTAATGGACATCATCGCCTACAACCAATTGCATTTCGACACGTAAAAAGTCCGGGAGCTTGGTAGCCCCGTCGCTTTAGCGCGGGGTGGA
>NZ_JBNGCO010000114.1:0-14847 GCF_049974805.1 Baaleninema sp. | reverse complement strand
TACCTGAAGCTGGAGGCATGAAGCCCCCGTGCTTCAGCCGGGGGTGCTGACGGTAAACGAACAGTCCCAATTCGAGCGTTCAAATTGCGCTTCGGTTGGCGTTAAGTGGATTCTGCTCTCAATTGTATCGGTCTCGTCCTTTTTCTGGCCGGGCAATTCGGCGATTTCCTCCTCTTGTTTGGCTTGTTATCACATAAAATATATGATGTCAAATTTATTTATTAATTTTTTACAAAAAGAGGGCGGAAGGCGATCGACCTAGGCGAGGAAGTTTTTTCGATTTTGTGGGGAAAACGATCGGGTCTAGCTGCTATTGTGCTATAGGGGTTGTCCCAGTTGTCGCACTAAGTTCCCAAGTCAGGCGAATTTCCAACGAGCATATGACCAGATTGCGTTATTGGATGGCTGTGAGTATTCTCGCGGCGCTCTCTCTTCACGGTTCGAGAGCGTTAGCGTCTTCTGCAAAAACTCCGGCTAAACCCCCTCAACTCAAGAGCGAAACCGTCGCCGAGGACTCGTCCGTCACGGCGCAAGCGACCCCAGACAAAAAGCAACCGCGAGAGACGACTCCCGAGGAAGTCGGCGACCCCGCTTCGGTAACAGATAGCGTCACCGATCCCGCCGAGACCCCCGAAGAAGTTCCCCTCACCCCCGAGGAGCCGACGATCGCGCCCGAAACGCGGCCGACACCGAGATCGTCCGAGGGCATGGGAATGCCAAACCCTCCCGACAGCGACATCACGGATGTAGACCTGCCGGAAATCCCCTCGATTCCGCAGCCCTCGGGCGTCACCACCATTCCCGAGGGGGAACCCGCCCCCCCTTACCTCAATCCGCATCCCAACCTTTTGCGGTTTCCCACGGAAGACGAAGAGGTGGAGTTAGCGGGAACGCAGCCGATTACCCTCGAACAGGCCATCGAACTGGCGGTTCGCAACAACCTGGATTTACAAGAAACCCGTCTGGCTCTCGAAACCAGTCGCGCCAACCTGCGGGAAGTTCAAGGCACCTTATTTCCCCAATTAGATTTGTCGAGTAACGTCACCTGGAACGACTCGGCCAGTTCCCGCATCAGCATCCAACGTCAGGAAGACCTTCAAGGCTTCGTGTCTCCACTACAAAGCGATTCTACGTCCGTGACCTGGAACAACCAACTCCAGTTAAGTTACGACGTTTATACCTTCGGACGCCGGGCCGGACAAATCGGTGCGGCCCGCGGCCAGGTTCGGATTAACGAATTAGAACTCGAGCGTCAACTCGAAGAGATCCGTTTGAACGTCAGCGAAGCTTACTATGACGTTCAACAGGCGGATATGGACGTGAGAATCGCCCGTTCGGCGGTGGAAAACTCTCAGAAAAGTTTGGAAGACGCCCAAGCCCTCGAAGAAGCGGGAGTCGGTACTCAGTTCGACGTGCTGCGGGCGGAAGTGCAACTGGCCAACGACCAACAGCAACTCACCCAAGCTCTCAGCGACCAACAGGTGACTCGACGGGCCCTGGCGCAGGTTCTCAACATCCCGCAGTCGGTCAACGTGGCGGCCGCCGACCCGGTGGATTTGGAAGGGGTCTGGGAAATGACTCTCGAAGAAAGCATCGTTCAAGCGTTGCACAATCGAGCCGAACTGGAACAGCAACTCGTGCAGCGGGAAATTAGCGACGATCTCCGACGGGTGGCGCTGGCGCAAACGCTGCCCCAGTTCTCAGTGTTTGGCAATATGCAGCTCATCGACATATCGGACGACAATGTGGGCGGACTGACAGAGGGGTACAGTGTGGGCGCTCAGATGCAATGGCAACTCTTTAACGGCGGTGCTAGTTACGCGGCCGCCCGTCAGGAGGAACTCAATCGGGAAACGGCGGAAGTGCGGTTTTCTAACCTGCGCAACCAAGTCCGCCTGCAAGTGGAACGCGCCTATTACGAGTTAGAGGCGCGGTTGCAAAACGTGCAAACCTCGACCACGGCCTTGACCCTGGCGGAGGAAAGTTTGGATTTGGCACGGTTGCGCTTCGTGGCTGGCGTGGGAACCCAAACGGACGTGATTCAGGCTCAAGACGACTTGACTCAGGCTCAGGGAAACCTCGTCGATGCGATTATCGGCTACAACCGCGCCCTGGCTCAGATTCGTCGGGCGGTGAGTAACTATCCGTTCGCCGACGAAATCGATGCGCTGCTTCCGCCGGAATAGCAGTTCGCCCGAAACCCCGTGGCCGCGTGGCCGGCCACGCAGCCACGCAGAGGATGCGAAACGGAGCGTTGAGAACGGGGTGGCGCGATGGCCGAGCTTCGGGACAACCGCTCGATCGGGGGATCGATCGCCGCGACGGGGGGTTTTTCTTTACATTTTTTTACGTTTTATCGTAAAGATTGTTAA
The DNA here is from genome assembly GCF_049974805.1 of Baaleninema sp. Classification (NCBI taxonomy): domain Bacteria; kingdom Bacillati; phylum Cyanobacteriota; class Cyanophyceae; order Oscillatoriales; family Oscillatoriaceae; genus Baaleninema; species Baaleninema sp. The sequence goes on along the minus strand of NZ_JBNGCO010000114.1, from coordinate 12,475 downwards.
CATAAAGCCAAAGGAACCATTGCAATTTCAAACAGCAAGGGAGAAGCAATATGGCTAATATTAAGTTTGTCAACGAAGATCTCGAGGTCGTAGCGGCAGACGGGGCAAACTTAAGAACCAAAGCCCTGGAGAATAAAGTCGATATTTACAAAACCTGGGGCAAGTTGACGAACTGTGGCGGTTACGGCCAGTGCGGAACCTGCATCGTCGAGGTCGTCGAAGGAATGGAAAACCTCTCGCCGCCGACGGAAGCTGAAAAGCGGAAATTGCGGAAAAAACCTGACAGCTATCGTCTCGCTTGTCAAGCTCTGGTCAACGGCCCGGTGAGCGTGAAAACCAAGCCGTGATATTCTAAAGGAGCTAAAAATTTCGAGCTTCGCTAGAGGGCTTTTCTATGGAAGTTAACGATCTCGGTTTTGTGGCCAGCTTATTGTTTGTGCTAGTGCCGACCGTCTTTCTGTTAATTCTGTATATTCAGACCCAAAGTCGCGAAGGAAGAGACACTTAAAATTAGTGGCACTTCGCGAAGGGTTGATGGAAAAACCCGGCTTCATATGAAGCCGGGTTTTTCTAGATTCGGATATCGCGGCAAGGTCGATCGACCCCTATTCGCCCGGTGTCCGGGCTAAGAGAACGGGACAGTTGGCATAAACGCGCACGTAGTCCGAGAGAGACTCACCCAAGAGTCGATCGAGATCCGGGAAGCCTTTGGCGATCGTCGGCCGGCGATCGGGCGATCCCAACACCAACAAATCCGCGTTTTCCTCTTCTGCAAGGCGGCAAATTTCCGGGCCGGCTTTACCGGAAGCGGTCATGCAGCGAGCGTTGATGCCCAAGCTGCGGGCTTTCTGCATCGCCTCGGCTAATACGGCGTCTTGTTCCGGCGGAAGGCTGGCGTCGGGGGGGTTGACGTGAGCGAGAATCAATTGCAGGTCTTTGAGGTCTTTCGCCCAGGACAGCGCCAAGTCTAAGGACGCTTTGGAGGCGTCGGAGGGATCGAGGGCGACCATCATCCGTTTGAGACGTTTGACGTAAACGTCGTCTTTCACCAACAACATCGGGCGATCGGCAAGCTGGAAGACGTACTGGCTCACCGAGTTTTCCAGAATCGACACCAAGCGACCGAGACCGCGAGACCCCATGATAATCAAGTCGGCTTGGACTTCTCTGGCGGTATCGCACACGATCGCTTTCGGATCGCCCTGCACGAGGAGGGGCGTCACTTTACTCGGATCGACCTTCAGGGCTTTGACGGCTTCAGCCAGGATTTTACCGCCTTCTTCGAGTTTCTCGGAAAAGCCATCTGCCGTAATTTGAGGCGGGACGACGTGCAAGACCGTAATCGACGCTCGTTGGATTTCGGGAATCTCCATCAACTGGTTGAGCATCTCTTCGCACAGTCCCCGTCCGGCGACGGCAACAAGAATTTTTTCAATCATCGTTTTACTATGGTCGTGACGACAGTGGGCGAGGTCTTGCCGGGAAATTCGGTTGCCTCAAAAATTTGTACTGAACTTTAAAATTAAGCATAAGCCCCATACCCAACGCAAAATTTGTAGAAATGTAGCGTTTTGAAACGTTTTGTGATGAGCGATCCCCAAAATAAATCCAGTACGGCTATTCAAAATCAGGTTTTAACGGGCGAAGAGGTTTGGTTCGAGTACCCCGTGCGAGCCTATCCCCACCACACCGATTACGGCGGCGTGGTCTGGCATGGAACCTATATCCAGTGGATGGAAGAAGCTCGCGTCGAATGCTTTAAGTCCATCGGCCTCGATTATGCCGATTTGGTCGCTATGGGCTGCGAGTTGTTAGTGGTGGAACTTTCAACCCGCTACCATCGAGCCATGCCCATGGGCGCCACGGGCATCGTGAAAACCCGCATGAACACCGGAAACGGCGTCCGCCTGAACTGGGACTATCAAATCCTGTCTGAAGATCGCAGTCAGGTCTATCTCTCCGCCCAAGTGACCCTCGTCGCGGTCGATACGGAAAAAGGCAAAATCATGCGCCGTTTACCGCCGATCGTCTCTGAGGCGATCGATCGCTTGGAGATGATGAGATGAGGGGACGAGGGGATGAGTCCCCCTCTCGGGAAGCTTCACGCCAACTTATCCAAGGTCGGACGCAACGCCTGAAACGCCCGTCCTCGATGGCTGCACTGGTGTTTTTGTTCGGGAGACATTTCGGCGAAACTCAGCCCCAGTTCGCCAACGTAGAAAATGGGGTCGTAGCCGAACCCGGCATCTCCTCGAGGTTCGCTGAGGATTTCGCCGGGACAAATGCCTTCGACTTCTGCGGCGATGCTCCCGTCGGGACGGGCGATGGCAATGGCACAGACGAACTGGGCGTCTCGGTTGTCGGTATCTCCCAACTCCCGTAAGACGCGATCGATGCGATCGCGATCGCTCTTTCCATATCGCGCTGAATAAATTCCCGGTGCGCCGTCGAGCGCTTTGACGCTCAACCCGGAATCGTCGGCGATCGACCATTTTCCGGTGGCTTTGGCCACGCTGCTGGCTTTCAAGCGGGCGTTTTCGGCAAAGGTCGTCCCAGTTTCCTCAATGTCGATTTCCGGCGGTTTGAGTTGGAGTTCCCAGTCGGTATCGGTGAGATAGGCTTGCATCTCCTTCAACTTTCCGGGGTTCCCCGTGGCCACCACTAATACCGTCATGGGTTCGTCTCCAAGGCGGGTTTGCTGCGAGGATAGCGTTCCATTAAGGCGCGAACCTGTTCGGCGTGGTAGGAACTGCGCGTTAAGGGAGAAGAGACCACTTGTAAAAATCCGATCGATTCCCCGTATTCCCGCCAACCGTCGAACTGTTCCGGGGTGGCGAAATAGTTCACGCCCAGATGTTTTTGACTCGGTTGCAGGTATTGTCCCAACGTCAGGATGTCGCAATCGACTTCGCGCAAATCCCGCATCACTTGGCGGATTTCTTCGTCGGTTTCTTCTAAACCCACCATCAAACCGGATTTGGTGTACACCCAAGGGGCGATTTGACGGGTACGGCGCAGGAGTTCCAAGGATCGATCGTAATTCCCTTGGGGACGAGTGCGGCGATACAGTCGCGGCACCGTTTCCGTGTTGTGGTTGAGAACTTCTGGCTGGGCGTCGAGGATCGTCGCCAGAGCGTCCCAGTTTCCGCACAAGTCGGGAATCAAGACTTCGATGGTGGTTCCCGGCGACACACGGCGCACTGCTTGGATACAGGCGACAAACTGAGACGCGCCTCCGTCGGGGAGGTCGTCGCGGTTGACGGAGGTGATGACTACGTGGTTCAACCGCAGTTTTTGCACCGCCTCGGCTAGATGTTCCGGTTCTTGGGGGTCGAGGGCTTTTGGCTGTTTCTCGAAGTCGATATCGCAGTAGGGACAGGCGCGGGTACAAGCCGGCCCCATAATCAGGAAAGTGGCCGTTCCGTTGTTGAAGCACTCGCCGATGTTGGGACAGGAGGCTTCTTCGCAGACGGTGTTGAGGCTCAGGTCTCGCAGGATTTCTTTGACGTTGCCGACGCGCTGCCACTGCGGGGCTTTCACGCGCAACCAGTTGGGTTTGACGTTCACTCGCTCGCTTCGATCGCTATCTACAAACTGCCCGCTTATTTTAACTCATCGGGTTTTGCAGAGGTTTTCGTAACGGCAGGCAACGATCGAATCGATCAACCCTTGTGATTCACGTCACAACTGATTAATTTTCTTAATATCCTTGACATTTTCCGCTCAGATGGTAACAATAGATACAGAAAGTAAATCGTTCATCCCTCAAAGGAGCGAGTAAAAATACTCACCAGTGAGGGACGGAAGTAGGGACAACTCCCGAAGGAACGCGCCTCGCTCAACTCGTTTAGATAGCTGTAGGAGGCGAATCATGCAACTCACTTATCGCGGAATTCCTTATAACTACGCTGCTCCCCAGGTGGAAACTCCTCCCGTGAAAAAGGTTGGGAAGTATCGCGGCTTAGACTGGCGGTTCCACACGGATACGAAAACGGTGGTTCAACAACCCACGGTAGAATTGAAGTATCGCGGTGTGGCGTATCGTGCCGATCGGGAAAACGAACAGCGTCCCGTCAACGAGCGTTCTCGCTACATGATGATGCACCGCACGGAACACAAAGACACGGTTCGTCAATCGATGTTGCGTCGTTCCTTGGAAGGACTGACTGAATTCGCATTCTAGGATTCTCAGTCTCGATGCAATTGTCGAAAGATTACCCAATCACAACCCATAACCCGCTTCAGAAGCCGCTCTAGAGTCTCTCTAGGGCGGTTCTTTTATGGGGTGATGAGGGGATGAGGAGATGAGGAGATGAGGGTTCTCTCCCTTTGCATAAGTTCATATAAAATAAGTGTCACTATCATAGCGGTAAACTTTGGTCTCAAAGGGTTGTCATCGATCGAGCAGATCGTTAAAGTAATAATCAAAGCTCAATAAAGAGCTTTCAGGCAGACACAAACAGCCTAGTTCACACGAGTTCTAAAGAGGTAAAAGCGCTGTTCAAATTCAAGTCTGTCCCCTACGTAAAAACCACGACACCCACGCGAAAAATCGATATTTCCTCTAATTAAAAAAGGGGAGCTATGCAACTAAGTTTTGTCTTAGTTCATCTCCACGGAATCTAGACTAGAGAGGAGGTCACTCGATACATCGGTTGTGGGTGTTGTTGTGTTTAGAGCGACTTGAGAACAGCGCCAGTTCGAGAAATTCAGCGGATTCTTAACGTCGATGCGATATATTTCGGCGTAACGTAAAGTTTAGTATCGAACCCTTGCGATCGAATTCCATAAGGATTACTCTAATACTAGAAGCTAAAAGAAAAGCTTCTAGGCAGACACCAAACAGCCTAGCCCATACAAGTTAAAACGAGGTCAAAACGCTGTTGAATCAATCGTCTGTCCCAGTTCAAAACACGGCAACGCCCAATCAGGCAACTGATACTTCTTCCACTTAGATAATGGGAGCCATGCAACTCGCCCTCGGTGAAGTTCATCTCCGTAAAGTCTCGGAAATCAGGAGAAGTCACTCGTTCGACGGATCTGGGCGTTGTTGTCGTTTGAGGACTTGAATCCCTGGGCTATGCCTTCTGACGTGAGTTTTAAAGCTCGATAACAGTAAAAACAGTAAAGCTGTCTCAGACGTAAAGTTTAGTATCAAGTAGTTGTCAGAGAGAAAAAAGAACGCTACTCTAATACTAGAAGCTTTAAAAGAGCTTCAACGCAGGCAGACTTACTAAACAGCCTAGTGTAAACCAGTCAAAGAGGTAAAAACGCTGTCAATTCTAACGTCTGTCCCATCACGAAAAACAGCAACGCTCGATCGCGTCACGACGATTTCCACCACCTAGTTTTCAGGGAAGTTTGTCCGAGGGAGCTTTTCCAAGAGGTTCGCCAACGACATCTCCAGATAGACTCAACCAAAAAGGGGAAATCCAACCGTTAGACCTCTCCGAGCGTTGCTGTTTTTTAGCGTATTTTTTGAGTGGTGTTTTGACGGTATCGCTTTCGGTTCGTCGCTTCGTGAAAATCGAACATTTAAGAAAGCGATCGATCCAAGTCTGTTGAATGTAAAGTTTAGTTGCGACCCCTTGTCGTCTTCTGAAAAAAGAACTACATTAAGGCTAGAAGCTAATAGATAGCTTCTAGGCAGATACCAAACAGCGCAGTCCAATAAGTAAAGAGGTAAAAAACGCTGTCAAATACAACATCTGTCCCATCACGAAAAACAGCGACATCTTATCGAGACGTTGATATTTCCTCCACTTAGAGAATGGGAGCAATGCAGCTAAGCAGTTGCTTAGTTCACCTCCAAGGAACCTCGGAGAAATATGGGGAAATCGCTCAACAAGCCGATCTGGGTATCGCTGTTTTTCCATTGTGATTGTTTGTACGGGTTTTGATTTTGACCGGAGTTTCGTCAATCGCGCTTCAAACTTGAATTGGCGAAATACCAAAAAACCGCTCTGTATCCTCTGTGTCTCTGTGGTGAAGACCTCTCTGTTGGCTTACCACAACTGCGACAGTCGATCGCGCACGTCGAAAAAGGTTTCAAACGGCTCGTAAACTTTCCCCCGCTCCTCAAGATACTGACACAGGCGAGTTCTGGCGAACACCAAAGGCGCCGCCATGGCCATATTCAAATCCGTCACCGAATCGCCGATCGCAACCCAATCCTCAACGCCATACTGTTTGACGACTTCCACCTTCGCCACCAATTCTGTCTCCCCTTCAACGTCCGAGTGGGGTTGGAAATAGGTTCCCGTGGTATCGACGTCAACGGCGTGAATTCCTCGGACGCGAGTTTGTAAGTCTCCGAGAACCGCTTCTACCATTCCTTTCAATCCCCCGGAAATCACTACGAAGGGAACCTGTTTTTCTTCGAGGAAATCCAGCAGTTCCACCAAACCGGGACGAATGGCTTTCGATTTGGCGAATTCCAACACCTCGGGGTAGCGAGAAGAGGGAATCGATTCGAGCATTTGTCGGACGCCGTCGCGCAACGTCACTTTCAACTCGTAAATTTGGGGAAGCAATCGATGCGCCACCTCTGGGGTGAATTCCCTCAACATGGCGACAAAGGTTTCTTCGGCGGTGATGGTTCCGTCGAAATCGCAAAAGACGATGCGTCGTGGGGTGTCGGTCATAATTTTCGGGTTGTTTCTCGTTTTTTTCTCAACTGCGCTCCGTAGTATATCGCTGTGGCGGAAACTGGGGAATTCTCAGACGGTTTTCCAACCCCAGCGCAACAACTGAGTTTGATACACTTTAAAAGCATCAACCCAAGTCTCGATCGCTATATAGATGACGCGATCGATCCCGGGTTCTCACCCCGTTTCAACTTCTGATTGCACCTATGACCGACGACCTTCGAGCCGAACTTCAAGCCGCCGTAGACCAACGCCGCAATTTCGCGATTATTTCCCACCCCGACGCCGGTAAAACCACGTTAACCGAAAAAGTCCTGCTGTACGGGGGTGCGATTCACGAAGCCGGAGCCGTCAAATCCCGTCGATCGCAACGTCACGCCACTTCCGACTGGATGGCGATGGAACAACAGCGGGGAATTTCCATTACCTCGACGGTTCTGCAATTCGAGTATGGCGGACACCACATTAATTTACTCGATACCCCCGGACACCAAGATTTCGGCGAAGATACTTATCGGACTCTCACCGCTGCGGACAACGCGGTGATGTTGGAAGACGCGGCCAAAGGACTCGAACCGCAAACGCGCAAGCTGTTTGAAGTCTGTCGGATGCGATCGCTCCCGATTTTTACCTTCATGAATAAAATGGATAGGCCCAGTCGCGATCCCTTGGAACTCCTCGACGAAATCGAGCAGGAATTGGGACTGGCGACTTATCCGGTGACTTGGCCGATTGGAAGTGGCGATCGATTCCAAGGGGTGTACGATCGACGCCAAAAGAAAATCCACCTGTTCGAGCGTACCGCCCATGGTAGCAAAGCCGCCAAAGACACGATTCTCGAACTGGGAGATCCTCGCCTCGAAGAATTACTCGATACCGAACTCTACCACCAACTCAAAGACGAACTGGAGATTCTCGACGAACTGGGAACCGACTTCGATCTCGATCGCATTCACGCCGGACAGTTAACTCCTGTCTTCTTCGGAAGCGCCATGACCAACTTCGGCGTCCAACTGTTCCTCGATGCGTTCCTCGAATATTCCCTCAAACCCAGTCCTCGCCACAGTACCCTCGACGACATCGACCCCACTTATCCGGAATTTACCGGGTTCGTGTTCAAACTCCAAGCGAACATGGACCCCAAACACCGCGATCGTATCGCCTTCGTTCGCGTCTGTAGCGGTAAATTCGAGAAAGACATGACCGTGAAACACGCGCGAACCGGAAAAACGGTACGCTTGTCCCGGCCGCAAAAACTCTTCGCGCAAGGACGAGAATCTCTCGACGTGGCGTATCCCGGCGATGCGATCGGTTTGAACAACCCCGGCGTTTTCGCCATTGGAGACACCATTTACAACGGAAAGAAACTCGAATACGAAGGAATTCCCTGTTTCTCCCCGGAACTGTTCGCCTACCTGCGGAACGTCAACCCCTCGAAATTCAAACAGTTCCGCAAAGGGGTTTCGGAACTGCGGGAAGAAGGCGCAGTACAGATTATGTATTCCGTGGACGAATCCAAACGCGATCCGATTTTAGCGGCGGTGGGTCAACTTCAGTTTGAAGTGGTACAGTTCCGCCTCGAAACCGAGTACGGCGTCGAAACCCGCCTCGAACCGCTTCCCTTTAGCGTGGCGCGATGGGTAACTGGCGGTTGGGAGGCTTTGGAAAAAGCCGGACGTTTGTTTAATACCGCCACGGTGAAAGACAGTTGGGAACGTCCGGTGTTGTTGTTCCGCAACGATTGGAACGTGGCGCAGGTTCAAGGAGACCATCCCGATTTGGCGTTGAGTCATATTGCGCCTGTGGTTTCGGGGAAAGAACCGGTTGAGGTTTGAGGTAATGGAATGATGGGATGATGGGGTGAGGTCGGTGCGTGACGATTTCTCGGTCTCATTGCGACACCCTATTTTTCAAGTCACGCACCCTCCGATTTTCTGTTCCCTGTTCCCTGTTTATTACCAGGGACTTCCTACCATCGTGAATCCGGCCCAATAATAAGGATGAGAGAGATCGAGGTTCGATCGATCCTGCAATTCTTCCGGTAACGCCAGGGGTTCGGCGACGCCGCGAATGCGGACGCTTCCGCTTTCAACTCGAACGTCTCCGTGGATTAACGCCAGTTGCGCTTGACGCAACGCCTCGGATTTGGTGCGCGTTTCCCGCAACTGACGGTAAAACTGACTCATTAACCCCAAGGTTCCCTCGTCGCTGACGTACCACAAACTGGCTAAGGCCGATTTCACCCCTGCTGACACTGCAAATCCGGCGAATCCCAATTCCGCTTCTTCGCTTCCGACAGCGGTACGACAGGCGGACAGAACCACCAATTCAACGGCTGGGTTGTTCCAGCCTAACCGCCGCAGTTGGTCGAGGCGAAGTCGTTCGTCCCAAAGTTGAATGTAAGAGTCCTCGAAGGTGAGGAATTCCCCGTGAGTGGCCAGGTGAACGATGGCGTAGCCGTGACGTCGCCGCTGCTGGACTAAGTTTTCCCGCGTAAACTGTTCGTTGAGAAAGGCTGTACCGTTCCACCATTCTTGAGTAATGGTGGTCAGTTCTACGGGAACCGCCGGAAGCGGCGCGAGATCGGTATTAAACTCGCTGGCTCCCATTGCTAAGACGCTGGTATTTTGTAAGGTGCGATATCTTGTATCGACGAGTCCCAGGCTGGGAATGAGACTCAGGCTAAACTGTTCTACGAGGAAATGTTCGCCGTCGTGTAAGGCGGCGATGGGAAGGCTGCGGAGTCCGGCTGGCATGGAAAAGAGCAGGGTATCGATTTCGGCGGCTTCCAGTTCCGGTAAAATGGGGGCGATCGACCATTGGTAGAGTTGCTGAGCTGATTCTAAATAGGCTGTGGTTCGGATGTAGCGGGGGTTCGTCAGTTGTTCGCGAAAGCGGTTGGCCACTTCGAGAACTTGCGATCGAGATACGGACACAGACCGCCGTATGGGTCGATTGTTGGCGGTAAACACCACCAGTTCCAGTTGGTTCGGAAGTAGCGTCACGTACACTACAGCTGACTGGGTTCCGGTTTGACGCGCCACTTCGGTTAAGGCTTCTCGCGCACTTTGAATGGAAATGGACGAATTCGCCAGGTTTCCGAGGTAGGTACTGAATTCTTGAAGGCGGTCTTGTTCTAGGCTGGCGACGGCTTCCACGTCTTCGGTGTAGGCGATTTCTGCGCCTTCTGTAAACTCGAAATCGAACTCTTCGTCTTCGATTTCGCCGCGATCGCCATCGTCGTCGTCTCGGGGTTCGTCCCCTTCGTCTTGTCTTTCGGGTCGTTCTCCATCGTCGGGTCGATCGTCAAATTCGGGTCGTTCTCCATCGTCGGGTCGATCGTCAAATTCGCCGCGATCGTCGTCGATTTCGGGTCGTTCTCCATCGTCGGGTCGATCGTCAAATTCGCCGCGATCGCCTTCGGCGTCGTCAAATCCCTCAAATTCCCCAGGTGCGTCTTGTTCCGGTGCGTCTGGCTTGTCGCCAATCTCGTCAACGCGAACGTCGCCTTCGATATCGCGAGAAACGTCCTCTTCAATCGTTTGACGCCGGCCGCCAACCACCGAGAAAAACTGTCCGCCGCTTCCAGTTTGAACCTGTAAGGTGTTGAGGCTGACGCGAATCGGCGCGTTGGGGGTTCCGATTCCCCCAGTTCCCATCGTTCGGAAGATTCCCACATCGGCGGTCACTTGCGCGTTGGGTTCGTTGCGGAAAATCGGGCCGCTGTTGGCGTCGATTTCCACTTGGCGATTGCTGGTAATGGTTCCCAGGCGAATTTCTCCAATTTCTCCAGCGTTTCCCATGCGAAGTAAAACGTTTCCGCTGCTGGTGCGAATTTCGGTTCCGGAGGATTGAAAAATACTCGCCGGTCCGGGTTGACGGGAATCCGCCGCCGCAACGGATTCGTTGGCGAAGAGAACGATATCGCCGTTTCCCCGACTGGTGTTGAGGTTGGCGTCGATGTTGATGCTGCGTCCGGCGTAGAGTTCGATTCCGTCGGGATTGTCGATCGAACTGGAAAGGAGAATATCGTTCGTCGCCTGAAACAGAAGGCGTCCGGGGTTTGGGGTCGTTCCCGAGGTGTTGAGGGTGGCGGCGTCAACAGCGATTCGATCGCCAAACAGGCCGATTTCACCGCTGGCTACGCCGTCGGAAGCTTCGATCGATCCCGAGACGATCGCCGTCCCCGAAGCGGAACTCACCGACACCGTAGACCCCCGCAAACTCACCGTTCCGTCCGGGTTGACCGTCAAACGACTGGCGCGATCGACTCCCCCTCCCGTCAGCAGTTCCGGTAAACCCAAGGGGTTGAAGGGAACGTCAGATACCGCTGTCGGCGCGATTTCCAAACTCAGCAGGTTCCCCGGAACGCTGAACCGCAGCAATTGCGGTCCCGACACCGCCGTTAACATTACCGTTCCCCCAGGCGCAGACAGCAATCCGGTGTTCGCCACCGCACCCCCCAACAAGGCTAGGTTTCGGTTAGCGGTTACGGCCAGATTTCCTTCATTGACAATTGCGCCAATTTGTGGTAAAGCAAATTCAAAAGCGTTCGGATTGCCCGTTAAGTTCGCCACATTTTGCGTTTGAAATGAGGTTTGAAGCGCGTCGAACCATCCCGAATCAAAGCAAATTCCGGTCGCAGTTGTTGCAAAAAAATCACCGGGTACGTTGAGCCGAGCCTGTTGTCCGAAAAGGATTCCAGCCGGATTCATGAAGTATAAATTAGCGTTACTTCCAGAAAGTTTAATTAAGCCATCAATATAAGAAGCATTTCCCCCAGTGACGCGCGTTAAAATATTTCGGATGTTCGGGTTGGCGATAAAATTAGCCGTGCGATCGATCTCCAAATTAAACTGTTCAAAACTATGAAACAGATTAGCATTATCTTCAGAGAGCGAACCGCCTTGAATGTCGAATCGATCGCCATTGGGGGTTACAGTGGTTCCAATTCCGTCATCAGCGGGAACGATCGACTGAGAACAGACTGAGAACGAGGGTGCAATGGCGAGAAGAACGGCGATCGAGGAAACGCAGGCGAGTCGGCTAAACACGATCGGAAAGCCTCAAACTAACGATACGGGAACCTTTTCTCGATCGAAAAGCGAGATTCAGACAGTAAAGATCCAGTACCAACGCTAAATAGGGTAATATCAGAAAGAAACGTCAAAAAATCGATCGAAAAGGTTAAAAAATGGCTGTCAACGTTGGCGATATGGCTCCTGACTTTACCTTACCGGCTCAAAACGGAGAGTCAGTGAGTCTCAGCGATTTCCGAGGCAAAAAAGCCGTCATCTTATACTTTTACCCCAAAGACGACACCCCTGGCTGTACCGCCGAATCCTGCGCGTTCCGCGATCGCTACGAAACCTTTACCGACGCAGGCGCCGAAGTCATTGGAATCAGCGGCGATTCTGTCTCCTCTCACCGTCAGTTCGCCAGCAAACACAACTTACCCTTCACCTTGCTCAGCGACAGTGGCGATCGCGTCCGCAAGCTATACGACGTTCCCGCGACCTTATGGATACTTCCCGGGCGCGTAACTTACGTCATCGACAAAGATGGCGTAATTCGCCACATTTTCAACTCCCAACTCGATTTCCAAGGTCACGTGAACGAATCTATGAAGATTTTGGAGACGCTCTAATTGAGGGGAGATGGGGAACAGTGAACAGTGAACCGTGAGCCGTGAACAGGTGAGATTGGAAGAGAATTTCACATCATCTCATCATCTCATCATCCCCTCATCCCCTCATCCCCTCATCCCCTCATCCCCTCACGGAAAATACCTCGATACGTTTGGAAGCCCTGTCGCTTTAGCGCAGGGA
>NZ_JBNGCO010000113.1:0-14887 GCF_049974805.1 Baaleninema sp. | reverse complement strand
GTTTTAAAAAGAAACGAAACGGAGGAAGTGCCGAATCCCCCCTTCGCCCCCCTTTCAAAGGGGGGCGAAGGGGGGATGCCTGAGACGCGCTCAAAAAGCCCTCTCTCGCAAGATGAAGGGTTCTCGGAATCGAGAGAAGGCGCGTCGTAAAGTTGCCAAGATTCACGAAGAAATTCGCGATTCGAGGAGCGACTACCTGCACAAGCTGACAACCCGCCTCGTTCGCGAAAACCAAACGATTGCGGTGGAATCCCCCCTAACCCCCCTTATTAAGGGGGGAACTAAAGGGGGGATAGGGATGGTGAGAAATCCTAAACTCGCCAAACATATCTCTGATTGTGCCTGGGGAGAGTTTGTCAACCAACTGGACTATAAATGTCAGTGGTACGGACGAACGCTCGTCAAGGTAGATCGATGGTTCCCGAATCCCCCCTAACCCCCCTTATTAAGGGGGGAACTAAAGGGGGGATGTTGCGGACACAAAGCCGATTCGATGGCGTTGGATGTCAGAGAGTGGACTTGTCCGAAATGTGGGACGGTTCACGACCGGGACATCAACGCCGCACAGAATCTTTTGGCGGTGGGACACACCGTTACAGCCTGTGAAGCGAGTGTAAGACTTGAAGGATCTCGATCCGGAGAGCAACTGCGAAAAACCCGTAAGGGAAGGAAGCAGGAACCCAAATCGCGAGGTTTGGGAATCACCGTCCTTCCAGGGCGGTGAGGATGTCAACCCGGTCATCCCATTATCCGGTCATCCCATCATCCGGTCATCCCATTATCCGGTCATCCCCTCATCCGGTCATCCCCTCATCCCATCATCACCTCAACAGTCTAGCCAAACCGGAATCATGTCTAGTTGTCCTCAATGCGATCGACCGATACGGGAAGACGCGGTATCCTGTCCCCACTGTCGCTATCAACTCAAGGCGTTCGGACATCCCGGTATCCCGTTACATCGGGCGGAGGGAGATGAATTTCTCTGTTCTCGATGTACGTACCACCACGACGATACTTGTAATTTTCCCCAGCGCCCCTACGCCACCACCTGCACGTTGTATCACAACGTAGAGGAATCGATCGAACCGGAAACGACTCCCCCTTGGAAACAACCGAAACCCTGGTATCGACGCTATCCGGCGTTGTGGATTGTCTTGGGACTGCTGGCGATTAGTTTTCTCTTAGCTTTGTGAGGCCATCTGGGAGGAGGTTTCGGCGGTTTGCGAGGGCGTCTCGATCGTATGGGATTGCGTATCTGCCAGTTGAGTTTCTTCCAAATCTTCAGCCACGGCGAGATCGAACCAGAACGTCGTTCCCACTCCCACCTCACTGGCTAAATGGACGCTGCTGTGGTGTTTGCTGATGATGTTGCGGACGATGGAGAGTCCTAATCCGGTGCCTTCGAGGGTGTGAACCCGGTTTTCGACGCGGAAGAATCGATCGAAAATGGCCTCTTGGTCCTCCGGTTCGATGCCGATTCCCGTGTCGGACACTTCCACGCGCACGTAACGAGTCGCCCCTTCAATGGCGTGGCTTCCATCAGTTTCGCCGGGGGCGGGTAACAGATAGGCCCGCACGATCGCCCGTCCTCCCGACGGTGTAAACTTCAGGGCGTTCCCCACTAAATTGGCGAAGACCTGCAACAGTAAATCGTAATGTCCCAACACCGGGGGTAAATCCGGTTCGACTTCCTGCGTCAGTTCGATTCCCTTGTCTTTGGCGTTGAGTTGGTAGGTTCGCAGGGTTTGTTCGATGGGTTGGACGATTTCGAGGGGGTCGAGGTGATAAATGCGGCAGGATTCCAACCGCGATAAATCCAGAACGTCGTTGACGAGTCGCGTCAAGCGATCGGTTTCGTGGTTGGCGGTTTCGAGAAACTCCTGTCGTTCGGTTTCGCTCAAATCCTCGCCGTATTCATGTAGGGTTTCGATGAAGGATTTGATGTTAAACAGCGGCGTTCGCAGTTCGTGGGAAATGTTGCTGATAAACTGGCTTTTGGCTTCGTTGAGTTCCACCTCGCGGGTGATGTCTTGGATGGCGATCGAAATCCCTTTGACGTTTTCCCGTTCGCGATCGAGTACCGTGGTAACGAGGATGCGAATGGTGCGCCGCGTCGGTTCCGTGAGCGTCAGGCGGAATTCGCCGCCGGGACGTTCCCCTTTCGCCATCTGATACAGCGGCCGCGTTAACTCCACTTGTACCGCAGCCGGGAACGCATGGAGGACGTTGGTGCCGACTAAATCGCGATCGTCCCAGCCGAAAATTCGCTTGGCGGTAGGATTGACGAGAATCACCTGCATATGGGTGTCTAGCAACACGGCACCGTCGGCGATGCTAGACACCAAGGTTTCTAATTTAGCTTTTTCGGCGGTTAACTCTTCGATGTTTTGTTCTTCGTAGCGTTCGAGGCGTTCCGCCATTTCGTTGAAGCTTTCGATTAATTCCCCGAGTTCGCCGCCGAAGGGTAAATCGATGCGTTGTTTGAAGTTCCCCGAGGCGATGTTTTTGACCCCCACCAGTAGTTCTTTAATGGGGCGGGTAATGGTTAAGGCGTTGAACACCGCCCCGAGAATCACCATGACCCAAATGGAGACGAAGACGGCGATGGTGACATCTCGCGTCAGTCCCGAGGAGGTGACGACGGTGGGGTTGGGGTTGATGCCCACTGCCATGATACCCAAGGGTCGATCGCCGTCGTAGAGGGGAACGAATACGTCTGTAACTTGTCCGTTTGGCGTATGGTGTTGGCGGACGAAGGGTTCTCGAAAGCGAAAGGCGTCTTCGGGGAGGTGAATCCGCCGCTGGATGGTCAGGGAATTTTGAACGGTGGATTCGGAATAGGGAATTCCGAAGAAGATTTGTCCGTCCGGGTCCGCGTAAATGATGTAACGAACGCTGGAGGTACTGCTGTAAAACTGATTGGAAAACCGGGCGAGTTCCTGTTTGTTGTCTTCGGCGACCAGTTGCGTGACGTTGGCGGCCAGAAGTAACCCCAAGTCGCGACCGAATCGCGTATCGTTGAGGCGAGCGTCTTGCTGGATGGTGTTGACAGCCCAAAAGGTCAAACCGCTCACGATGAGGGATACGGCGAGGGTCGCCGCCGCCATGAGTTTGGTTTGGAGGGTAAACTCCGACCACCAGTTTTCGATCGCGTTTGAGATCTGTCTCAGTAGAGTCAGCAAGGGGAGCCTGTTAAAACTTCGCTACGATTTCACGATTATATTCTGCCACGATCTTGGATTTGAGGCAGGTTCGAGACAAGGAAAACGATGGTTTCGGACAGTCTCAGACGGTTTCGGCGCTAAGATAGTCGATCGAGCGTCAAGGGAAAGTATCTGTGGTTCGATCGACGGCTAAACCAATTTTCGTCACGGGGGGGACGGGATTTGTGGGGTCTCACGTGGTGCGATCGCTCTTGAACTCCGGTTACGGGGTGCGGGCGTTGGTTCGTCCCACGAGTCGCCTGGACAATCTCCAAGATATCTGCGATCGCCCAGATTTCAAGCTGGAACTGGTGAAGGGAGACCTTAACGATGCCCATCTCGGGGCGTTGATGGCAGGCTGTCAAGCCGCCTGTCACGTGGCGGCGGAATATTCCCTGTGGCAGCGCGATCGCCATCAACTCTATCGTACCAACGTCCTGGGAACCCGCAACCTCTTCACCGGCGCCCGCCACGCGGGGATCGATCGTATCGTCTACACCAGTTCCGTCGCCGCCATCGGCGTCAAACCCCACGGACAACCCGCCGACGAAACCTATCAAAGCCCCGTCGATAAGCTGATTAGCGCCTACAAACAGTCGAAATACCACGCCGAACGAGAAGCCGATAAAGCCGTCGCCGCCGGACAAGATGTCGTCATCGTCAACCCCAGCACCCCCATCGGTGCAGCGGACATCAAACCCACGCCCACGGGTGACATTATTTTACGCTTCTTGCAGCAGCGAATGCCCGCCTACGTAGATACGGGATTGAACTTCATCGACGTGCGGGACGTCGCGCGAGGTCACGTTCTCGCCTTGGAACGGGGAAAAACCGGAGAACGCTACATCCTGGGTCATCAAAACCTGACCTTAAAAGCATTTTTGGACAAACTCGCCGCCATCACCGGATTAGACGCCCCCAAACGCACCGTTCCCCTCTGGCTTCCCTTGACGGTGGCGTGGTTCGACGAAATGGTATTGGCGCGGTTGGGGAAATCCCCCTCTGTTCCCCTCGACGGCGTGCGAATGTCCGCCGAACCCATGTATTACGACGCCTCGAAAGCCGTGCGAGAGTTGGGTTTACCGCAATCGGATATTGACGGGGCGCTTCGCGAGGCGGTGCAGTGGTTTCGCCGGAATTTCCCAAGTTCTGAATCGAAGGAGAAAGTGGGATTATAATGAGGTTTACGGATTTGGATACGGTTCGCGATGTGAGGGCTTTTCGTATTTCCGTAAAATCCCACGCTCGCATCTGACAACCTAAAAAATAATCGATCCAAAATTCGATTTTGAAGACTTTTTTAAATATCAAAACAGTCAAAAAACTGTCACAAGCCGTCCCTAAAACGGAGGGTATTTTGAAAAAATCGACCTAAATGCTCGATTTCAACATTCAATTTGAGTACAATAGAAAACAGAGCAAAACGGCGGTTGCTAACTCGGCGATCGACTCGTTTTTTAGCTAAAACCAAAACCCCCTAAATGGGTGAGAGGAGGAAGACTATGGCGATTCAAATTCAGCAGGCTGTTGCGGTCGGAAAATATCTCGTCGAGCAGCGTTTAAAAGGACGTAAAAAATTCCCGTTAGTGTTGATGCTAGAACCGCTATTCCGCTGTAACTTAGCCTGTTCTGGCTGCGGTAAAATCCAGCATCCTAAAGAAGTTCTCAAACAAAATTTGACGCCGCAAGAGTGTTTTGCTGCGGTAGAAGAATGCGGCGCTCCCGTGGTGTCGATTCCCGGTGGCGAACCGCTGCTGCACCCGCAAATCGACGAAATCGTGGCGGGATTGGTCGATCGCAAAAAGTTTATCTACCTTTGCACCAACGGTATTTTACTGGAAAAATCCCTGCATAAATTCCAACCGTCCCCCTATCTCACGTTCAGCGTTCATCTGGACGGTTTGAAAGAACAACACGATAAATGTGTCGATCGAGACGGGGTGTTTGACATTGCCATCAACGCCATTCGCACCGCCAAAGCCAAAGGATTCCGCGTCACCACCAACACCACGGTTTTCGAGGGAACTGACCCCAAAGAAATGCAAGAATTCTTCGATTTCTTAGCGGGGTTGAACGTCGATGGAATGATGGTGTCTCCCGGTTACAGCTACGAAAAAGCCCCCGACCAAGAGAATTTCTTAAAACGGGAACGCACGAAAGCCCTGTTTCGGGAAATTCTCGCGCCGTTCAAAGCGGGTAAAAAGAACTGGAATTTCAACCACAACCCGCTGTTTCTCGACTTTTTGATGGGAGAAAAAGATTACGACTGCACCCCTTGGGGCAGTCCCAGTTACAGCGTTTTGGGCTGGCAAAAACCCTGTTATCTGCTCGATGAAGGGCATTATAAAACCTTCCAAGAACTCATCGAAAGTACCGATTGGAGCCAGTACGGACCCAAGAGCGGAAATCCGAAATGTGCCGATTGCATGGTTCACTGCGGTTACGAACCGACGGCGGCGATGGATTCCATGGAACCGGCGAACATGGTTCGATCGCTCGGTAGCGTCTTCGGCATGGCGCGTTAAGCGAATTGTGCTGTAACCTCAGATCTAACTTCAGACTCTAACTAACAGATCTAATTAACAGATCCCCGGCATCTCCGAGATGCCGGGGATCTAGCTGAAGATTTAAGCTATTGGAAGATTTAAGGGGTTGTCAGGCTTAAATTCCCGAACCGTCGAGGAACTCGCGAATTACGCGATCGCGCAGTTGGCAGTTGGGAGCGACACCGACGCAAATCTCCTCGCCATCAGAGGCCGAAACGTAGACGGGTTGCGGTTGCTCTCGCAGTTGTTCGACTTGCTGCTCGAGAACCTGAATGCGATCGACCAAACTGCGAATCACTTGCGCCTCGGAGTCGGGAAGCTGACCGTGTTCGAGGGGATTCACGCGAACGCCAGAGCGGTACACCACGCGCCCAGGAACGCCCACCACCGTGCAGTCCGAGGGAACATCCCGTAACACCACCGAACCCGCCCCAATACGGACGTTATTGCCGATTTGCAGGTTTCCGAGAACCTTTGCCCCAGCCCCCACAACTACGTTTTCTCCGAGGGTGGGGTGGCGTTTACCGCTTTCTTTCCCGGTTCCGCCGAGGGTGACACCTTGATAAATCAAACAACCGTCGCCGATGATGGCGGTTTCCCCAATCACGACTCCCATACCGTGGTCGATAAAGACCCCTTCGCCGATGGTGGCGCCGGGGTGAATTTCAATTCCCGTGATGAAGCGAGAGAGATGGGAAATTAACCGAGGTAGAAAGGGGAGGCCAATGTGATAGAGCCAGTGTGCCACCCGATGCAACATGAGCGCCTGTAAGCCGGGGTAGCAAAACAGCACCTCTAACCAGTTGCGGGCGGCGGGGTCGCGATCGAAGATGATGCGAAAGTCGGCAGCGAGGGAACGTAACACGGCGTCTAACCTGGTAACACAAACCACAGTTTAATATCTTAATTGATTCTTTGGAGTTCGCAGCGATCGATCTCGGTTCGGTTTTGCCCCCTTTCTGGACTGCGGACGTTTAAACTAAGAAGAAGTACGATCGGCTAATTGACGCGAATTCATGACCTCGCCTCCAGACACGCAAAACATCCAACCCTCTGAAGACACGAAAAAGACACCGGACGACCATCTCGATGAATTCCCCTACGAGGTGGAAATGTCGCTGTTCGACCATTTGGAAGAGTTGCGACAGCGCATTTTCTACTCGATTATCGCGGTGTTCGCGGCCATGGTCGCCTGTTTTGTCACCGTCAAACCCATCGTTCGCATTCTCGAAGCGCCGGCGCAGGGGGTGGACTTCGTGCAAATTCGCCCCGGTGAGTTTTTCTTCGTTTCGATTCAGGTGGCGGGATATTCTGGCTTGCTGCTGGCGACGCCGTTTATTCTGTATCAAATCGTCCGCTTCGTTTTACCGGGTTTGACCCGGCGGGAACAGCGGTTAATCGCTCCGGTGGTGTTGGGGTCGAGCCTGTTGTTCCTCGGCGGTTTGGTATTTGCGTATTTCGCCTTGATTCCGGCGGCGTTGAAGTTTTTTGTTTCCTACGGGGAAGGGGTCGTCGCTCAACAATGGTCGATCGACGAGTATTTTAAAACGATTCTGCTGCTACTGTTCAGTACCGGAATCGCGTTTCAAGTTCCGGTGTTGCAAGCGTTACTCGGCGGGTTGGGTATCGTCTCCTCGAAGCAAATGCTCTCGGGATGGCGATACGTGGTACTGTCGGCGGCGGTTATCGGTGCGGTGTTGACGCCTTCAACTGACCCGCTGACGCAAAGTTTGCTCGGCGGCGCGGTGGCGATGTTATATTTTTCCGGAATCGGTCTGGTGAAGTTGATGGGACGTTAGAGTATTGTGAATTTATAAGATGCACCGGCTCTCTAATCCCGATACGGCAAGAACGGAATTTTGTTAAAAACTGGGTTTCGGCGTCAGTGCGAACTTTCCTGGCTTCCCTCTTCCCCGTTCCACCCCAACCGCGTCGGCTGTTCGTAAACTCGTCGCAGCGTCCGAACGTCGCGGGGGGAGATAACGGCGGGACGGCGGACTTGGGAAAAATACATCACGTCGGTTTCCGCGTCGCTGTGACCCCAAATTCCTAATGCGTGGCCGAGTTCGTGGCGAACGGCGGATTTGATGTATTCTCCGACTTGCGTGGGACTCACCACGATGGAAAATTGATGGCGCAGGGTCGCCTCGTCCCAAAATAATTGATAGGTCGTCCGGGCTGAGGCTGCACGTAGCTGCCCGTTACTGCGCCTTGGCGGTGGGTTTATCCGCAAAATGGTTATGTTTGCTGTTTCGGAGTCTGCGACGCGACTGAGGGGCAAATAGACGCCCCATTCGTCAAGGACGGATTCAACGGCGGCTTGCCAGTCGGCGGGGGCGTTGGCGTCGATGTAAACGCGAACGGGAAACGACGACCACACTAATGCTCCCACGGGGGTCGGTTCGAGGCGATCGAAATAATCGTCGCCCTCGAGTGTTACCGATCGCAGGGATTCGGGGAGAGGATGGGGACGCAGGGGCAATCGATCGATCTCCGAGTGGAGAGTATTCGAGAGTTGGGACATTGCAGGAATCCGAACTCCAGCGTTTCCCCAGTTCGGCGAAGCCCCCCACAAAACAAGGGCGACTGCGATCGCAGCCAGCCCTGTGAAATACCACCAACTCGAGACGCAGCGTCGCTTGAGTCGAAGGAGTTTTCGACTTACACCCATCCAGCACTGAGAACGAGCGTACAACCCATAAAGATAATTGTGAGTATCCAAGTGATGCGGTTGAGGGTCGTTTCAGCACTTTTGGCGCTGGTAAAAAGTTGCGCCTGTCCGCCAATCCCGCCGATGCCGTCTCCTTTGGGGGAGTGTAGCAACACCAACACGATCAGGCTGACTGCAGAAACGACCCAAGCAATTTGAACCAGTTGATTAGTTGTCATTCTCGAAATGTTGTTTTTAGGTTACGGTTGAGGGTCGATCGTCGGGTGAAAAGGGTTCGACAATGCTTTAAACGCGCACGGCGACCGGAGTTCGGTTCGGACGCACTTCGTAGCCGGCCGGAACGATCATCGATCGACCCGTCATTTCTTCCGGTTGC
Organism: Baaleninema sp.; assembly: GCF_049974805.1. Taxonomy (NCBI): domain Bacteria; kingdom Bacillati; phylum Cyanobacteriota; class Cyanophyceae; order Oscillatoriales; family Oscillatoriaceae; genus Baaleninema; species Baaleninema sp. The sequence goes on along the minus strand of NZ_JBNGCO010000113.1, from coordinate 6,091 downwards.
GGTAACTCCAGCAGTTGCAGGATCGTCGGTGCGATATCGGCCAAACGACCGTCTTCCCGCAAGACCACTTCGCCACCGTGACCGGGAACCTTCACCCCTTCCCCTTCTACCAGAATAAACGGAACGGGGTTCGTGGTGTGTGCCGTCCAGGGATTGCCGTTTTCGTCTTTCATATATTCGGCGTTTCCGTGGTCGGCGGTGATGAGGGTGGTTCCTCCGGCTTGGCTAATGGCTTCGAGGAGTCGTCCCAAGCAGCGATCGACGGTTTCGATGGCCTCTACCGAAGCGTCCATCACCCCAGTATGTCCCACCATATCGGGGTTGGCGTAGTTGATGACCACCAGGGAGTACGTGCGTTTTCCGATGGCCTCTACGGCGATATCGGTCACGTCTTTAGCGGACATAGCCGGAGCGCGATCGTAGGTCGGCACCATCGGACTGTTGACCAAATGGCGGTCTTCGCCGTCAAACGGCGTTTCTTTCCCGCCGTTGAAGAAATAGGTCACGTGGGCGTATTTCTCCGTTTCGGCAGTACGGAACTGTTTCAATCCGTGGTTGGATACCACTTCCCCGAGGATGTTGGTGAGGTTTTGCGGCTTGAAGGCCACTAACACCGGAAGGGTGGGATCGTATTGGGTAAAGGTCAGGAAATGTAGCGGGTCGATACGATCTCGATCGAATCCCTCGAAACCCTCTTGTACGAAGGCTTGTGTTAACTGACGGGCGCGATCGGGACGGAAGTTGAAGAAAATAAATCCGTCGTTGGCTTCCACGGCACCGGGTGCGATGCGCGTCGGTAGGACGAACTCGTCCGTGACCTCTTCGGCGTAGGAATCTTGCATGACTTCAACGGCCGATTTGTTGACCCTCGGCTCGTCTTCCGTCATCACCTTGTAGGCTTTTTCAGTCCGATCCCAGCGGCGATCGCGATCCATGGCGTAGTAACGACCGCTAATGGTGACGATTTCGCCGACTCCCACGCGATCGAGATGCTCTTGCAATTTCGAGATCGCTTGAATTCCCGAAGTCGGTTTCGTGTCGCGGCCGTCAGTAATGGCGTGAATGCAGATGCGATCGATCCCTCGAGCTTTCGCCAGATCGATCAGTCCCAACAAGTGATCGAGGTGCGAGTGAACCCCACCGTTCGAACACAAGCCGCTCAGGTGGAGTTTCCCTCCCGAGGCTTTTACCGCGTCGAACAGCTTGTTAATCGCCGGGTTGTCTCCAATTGTTCCCTCCTCGATCGCGTCAGAGATTCGCACCAGTTCTTGAGGCACCACCCGTCCCGAACCGATGTTGAGGTGACCGACTTCGGAGTTCCCCATTTGCCCGTTTGGTAGCCCCACGTCTTTGCCAGACGTGCGGATGGTCGTTCTGGGATAAGCATTCCAGAGACTATCCATTACAGGGGTTTTTGCGGTGGCAATGGAGTTATTTTCGATTTCTTCTCGATATCCCCAGCCGTCTAGAATCACCAGCACCACCGGAGATACAGGTGCTTGACTCATAACTCAGTTGCCCTTTCGCGATAAGAATTCACCGTCATCATACCATCGACCTTCAATCTCTGCGGTACGGAACGCCGCACCGGAAGCAATTTCTCGCCAACGATCGCCGCCAACGACTCAATTTCAATCGCAAAACTCCCTCGATCGCGATCGGGATCGAGGGAGTTTTTTTCGCGACAGAACGAGTTTTTTTATCGATTGATAGACATCCAAGAAAAGAGAGGGGGATATGGGGAGAGGGGCAGAGGATTTCACATCATCACCTCATCTCATCATCACCTCATCTCATCATCCCCTCATCATTAATCCAACTCTTCCTCGCCCACGTCTACCAACGCCGGAGACGCATCGATGGGAAGACGTAACTGTTCCACCATTTCCTGAACGTCTTCTGGTGGCGGCGGTGTCAAACGAGATACCACTAGCGTGACTAGGAAGTTCAACACCATACCCACAGTACCGATGCCTTGGGCGGAAATGCCGAAGAACCAGGGAGCTGCACCGTAGAAACTGACGGTGACGATGTAGAAACAGGTAAATCCGAGACCCACTAACATCCCCGCGATCGCCCCTTCTCGGTTGGTTCGGGCGTCGAAAACCCCCAAGACGATGGCTGGGAAGAAACTGGCGGCGGCGAGTCCGAAGGCGAAGGCGACCACTTCACCGACGAAACCGGGGGGATTGACGCCGAAATACCCCGCCACGACGAGGGCAAATCCCACCATAATTCGCCCCACAAACACCCGTTGCGATTCTGAGGCGTTAGGGTTGAGCAAGGTGAAGTAGACATCGTGGGCCATGGAACTGGAAATCACCAGCAGCAACCCGGATGCGGTGGACAACGCTGCTGCTAAGCCTCCGGCGGCGACTAGGGCGATCGCCCAAGGTGCCAGTTTGGCCACTTCCGGGGTAGCTAACACGATGATGTCGCGATCGACCGTCATTTCTGAAGTTTCGACATCCGGCGTTAGCTGAATGCGTCCGTCGCCGTTTTTGTCGTCGAACTGCAACAGTCCGGTTTGTTCCCACTTCGTCGCCCAATCCAGTTGTTGGATTTCTTCGATGGGGCGATCGTGCAGGCTATCGACTAAGTTATAGCGAGCGAAGGAGGCCAATGCCGGGGCGGTGGTGTACAGAATGGCGATGAACAGCAAGGCCCAACCGGCTGAATACCGCGCCCCGCGCACGTCGGGAACGGTGTAAAATCGGACGATTACGTGGGGGAGTCCTGCCGTTCCCACCATCAGGGCGACGGTAATGGCGAATACGTCCAACATGGATTTGTTGGCAAAGGGTTGGGTGTATTCGGCGAAGCCTAAATCCACTTGAACGGCGTTGAGTTTTTCGACGATATCGCTGAAGCTAAAGGCTAACTGGGGAATCGGGTTTCCGGTCATCGTCCAGGCGATCGCAGCCGCCGGAAGGGTGTAGGCGACAATCAACACGCTGTATTGAGCCACCTGCGTCCAGGTGATGCCTTTCATCCCGCCCAAGACGGCGAAAAAGCCGACGATGACCATGCCGATGATAACGCCCGTGGCGATATCGACTTGCAGGAAGCGGCTAAAGACGATACCCACGCCGCGCATTTGTCCGGCGACGTAAGTCATGGAGACGAAAATCGCCGCCACGACTGCGACGAGACGACCGAATTTCGAGTAGTAGCGATCGCCCACGAAATCGGGAACGGTGTATTTTCCGAATTTCCGCAAGTAGGGAGCCAGGAGTAACGCCAAGAGGACGTATCCTCCTGTCCATCCCATGAGATAAATCGAACCGTCGTAGCCGAGAAACGCGATCAATCCCGCCATGGAGATAAACGAGGCGGCGGACATCCAGTCGGCGGCGGTGGCTGCCCCGTTGGCGATGGGGGGAACGCCGCGATCGGCGACGAAAAAGCCTTTGGTGTCCTTGACTCGCGACTGCCATCCGATGTAGACGTACAGCATGAAGGACATGATGACGAATACGCTCGTCCAAACTTCTACTGGCACGGGTTTTTAAACCTCCTTTTATTTCTAAGTTTTTTAACCTTTGAAGGGCGAAATGACCTGGCGTTGATTTTCCAGGCTTTTAGGCTGTCAGATGGTCGGTTTTCTCGTTAACGTAATGAGAACGACAGCGTTTTGGATTGAAACTTTTGTGTTTCTTAAAAGTTTCGACAGGACAGTTAAGGCGCACTGTAATGCGCCTTTGTTTTTTACGTTTGGAATCGATCGATTTTGGTTAAAAAAGACTCAATTATTTAACAAAAACTTGAGTCTATCTCATTTTCTCAAGCCGTATTTTTTATCGATTTTGTCCATCCAAACGGCATAGACGAAAATCAAAATCACAAACACGAAGACCGATCCCTGTTGGGCGATCCAAAATCCCAAGGGAATCTGTCCGAAAGAAATGGCGTTGAGGGGTTCCACTAGCAAAATTCCAAAAACTAGCGAAACTAACCCCCAAACAATCATCAAAATCCGAACGATCGAAACGTTCGCTTTCCAATAACCGCGATAGCGTTCGGGTTCCATCAGCTTTACAAAAGTTAACCAAATAGGTATTTAGTTGAATTACGAAATTATCGGTTAAAGTGTTGCCACTGTCAATACATGAGGCGGAATCCCATCGGGGGGATAAATCCACTTTAATCGCACGAGGCGCGATGTATGAGGGGGAATTCTCACAACTGCTAACGGCGATCCTAATGGACCGTGAAATTGTGTCAGATGGACGAAACTGGTGAGGAGGGTTTGAGAAAAGTCCTCGTAAGTGATGGTTACAGTACCGCGAAAGGCTAAATCGTCGATCGCTTCGGCGAATTCGACCCGATCGCCCTCGATGGCGATGGGAGAGGAAAGTGACACCGCCACTGACTGGGCTTCGGATAAATTGTTGTACAGGGGAAGTTCGATGTCGTATTCGACCCCTGCATAGGTTCGGTTAAAGCGAGGGGTTGGAGGTGCGATCGCCCGGTGGACGAGTTCTCGGTTGAGTTTGAAACAGAGTTTCGATCGCGGCGTGGGAACGGTCAAAATCGGCCGGTTGGCGTCGTCTGTCACCCGAGTTCGCCAGCGGGTTCCTCGCAGCAAGCCGACTTTTCCATCGAGTTGCGCCTGTGACTGTAACTGTTCTAACCACTGCGACAGGGTTGGCGGTTCGTCGCTGGCGGTGACTAAACTCGCCACGTATACCGCCTCGGAGGTAAACAGCCGAATGGCGGTGGTTCGATCGTTCGTCGGTTCGCCAGCGGAAATCGCCCCGTTGAGTAACAGTGTCGTTTCTCCGGCTTCGAGGATGAGACGTTCTGGGAAGCTGTCTTGACGAGTTCCCCGCAACATCGCATTGGTGATGCGACTCGCCGAACCGGAATATAGGGTTCCGTCGGGGTTTTCGACGGTTTCGGGAAACTGCTGAATTGGGGCGTCGGGAACGGTGGCGAAACTCGCTGCTGTGGAAATGTCAACGGTGACGGGTCGATCGATAGCGTTTTGCAGCAGGATGGCTTGGTATAAGGCGTTGGATGGGTTGCGATGGCCAAACTGGACGGATTCGCGGACGAGAATCTCGAAATTTCCCGTCAACGGATGGTTGAGATGGGCGTCTCCCTCGAAGGGAAACGTCGAAACCAGAATTCCCGTCGCCTCCCTGGGGTGAGAGACTTCCGCGTATACCAACGGCGTGTCGTCGAGAACGCCGGGAAGCCCCCTCAACTGGGGCGGCGCTTCGATTCCCACCACGTACTCGAGAGGGACGCCTTCGAGGTGCGACACCCGCGCCAGTAACGCCGCCACTTCGCCTCGGGTGATGGCGCGATCGCCCTCGAAGCGTTTGGGGTTGGGATAATTCACCACCATTCCCGCCTGCGTGATGGCGGCGATCGAATCTCTGGCGTACTCGGGAATTTTGGCGGCGTCGTCGAACCACCGGTTCAACACCTCGAAACTGTCGTCTCCCTCCAATCGCAGTTGCAAATAGGAGACGATGGCGAGAAAGGCTTCGAGGCGGGGAATGGGGCGCTTCGGTTGAAAGGTTCCGTCGGGATAGCCCGAAAAAAACCCCCGTTCGGCGGCCTGGCGAATGTCGCGATATCCCCAGTAAGCGGCGGGAACGTCGCGAAAGCGAACCTCTGATTTAACGGCTTCCGCTTCGGGAAACGCCCGACACATCAACGAGGCGAATTCCGCCCGCGTCAGGTATTTTTCCGGGCGAAAGCTCCTATCGGGGTAGCCTTTGACGATATCCCGCTGGGCGAGTTGTTCGATGCAGCGTTGCGCCCAGTGCGTTGCAATATCGTTAAACATGGGAGAGTGGCGGATAATCGGTGATGCCGCGATTATATCCTTTAAAAATCGAGGTCAAGAGTTATGCAGTTGTCGGTTCAGAAACCCGATTTTTCGTGACTGCCTTCGGGCTGAAATAACAGAATATAGCCTTTTACCGGGTTTCTGCGTCAAAAACTCTGTGCAGTGTTGAACAAAATAGCGACGCACTCCCCCACCTCGGAACAGGTAGGGGTCAAGGAGCGGCGGTTTCTCTGTTATCAAAAAATTTGGGTCTAAAACCCCGCCCTTCTAGGGCGGCTTTTGACAATC
>NZ_JBNGCO010000112.1:3195-15069 GCF_049974805.1 Baaleninema sp. | reverse complement strand
GTCATGCGTCAAGAAATCATTTTCGCCAAACATACAAAAGAAATCGGATGTACGAGTAACTGGCTATCGATTCCCTTGGTGTTGACCTCCCACACTTGGGAAAACGGCAAAAACGAACAGTCTCACCAAGACCCGGCGATGGCGGAATTGATGGCTAATGAAGCTTCGGACGTTTCGCGCGTGATGTTCGCGGCCGACTTCAACACGGCAGCGTCCCTGATACACCAGGTCTATCAAACTACCGGGGAATTTTGGACGATGGTGGTGTCGAAACGGGACGAAATCGCCAATCTTTTTAGCCCAGAAGAAAGCGATCGATTGGTGTGCGACGGCGCCATGCGTCTCGAATGGGCTAGTTACCAACCGGAAAAGGCTCAAGTTATCCTCACCGCCATCGGCGGCTACCAACTACAAGAAATCCTGAAAGCGTCCCAACGCCTGCGCGATCGCGACGTACCTCACAGCGTCGTCTACCTCCTCGAACCCGGACGCTTCCGCACCCCTCGCGACGCCGGAGAACTCGAACGAGTCGCCCGAGGTTCCCTGCGAGACCACCTCTATCCCGCATCCGTTAAAGCCCGCGTCTTCCTCAGCCACACCCGCCCCGAACCCATGTTGGGCATTCTCAAACCTCTGGATACTGGAAGCGATCGAACCGCCGTGTTAGGCTTCGTCAACCAAGGCGGCACCCTCAACAGCCAAGGCATGCTGTTTATCAATCGATCGACCTGGGGTCACGTCCTGGCCGAAACCGCCCGCGTTCTCCAACGTCCCCGTGAAGACTTCCTTACTTCCGAAGAACGAGAGGCCCTCGAAGGCAAACGCAATCCCCATGGGGTCGTTCTCTGATGAGGTGAAGACAGTTAACCATTTCTCCCCTGTCATCATCGTTACCGCCGAATGGTTGTACGAAGAACTGTTCGAGCGATACTGTCTTCGCCATAGGGCTGTAGACGCGCGATCTCCCTTTTGGCGACATCGATAAAAAGAGAGAGATTAACTCTATCGATCGCGCAATTTTTGCCGATCGATCGCGTCGCGAGATAGAGATCGATCGACTAACGATAGATTACAGCCGCTTCTAAGCTTGTTAGTCTGAAAATAAGTGTAAACCCCGGCTATCGATACAGCCAAACTTTTACACCGAAGCCAGGTTGTTCCAATGCGATCGAATGTCGAGTCACGTTCCTTCTGTCTCCATCCCCGCCCCCAGGCTTCTATCGTCGTTCCAAACATCTTTACCTTATGAAAATCCCTCTCCAAATCACGTACAATCACCTCGAAAAAGACCCCGCCATAGACAAATTGGTTCGAGCCAAAGTAGAGAAAATCGAACAGTTTTGTAACTACATGAATAGCTGTCGTGTCACCCTCGAGAAAGTCCACGAAAACCCCGACAGTGGCTCTCCTTACCGCGTGCAAATCGATATGACTGTCCCGCCGAGTCACGAGTTAGTTGTTGATCGCAGTCCCGATCGAGGCGTCCAGTATACGCCCCTCGATGTCGTCGTTCGCGATGCCTTTGACGCCGCCCGTCGCCAACTGCAAGAACTAAAAGAGCGGCAAAGAAACGAAGTCAAACGCCATCCCGACCAACAGATGGTTGCTGTAGTCAGCGAACTGCATCCCGACGAGAACTATGGCTTTCTCAAAACTATAAATACGGGGCGCGAACTCTATTTCAACCGTCAAAGTAGCGACCAGTTCGATCGACTCGAAGTCGGTACCGGCGTCCAGTATCGAGAAGTCCCCGGCGAAGGCGATCGACCCTACGCTATCAGCCTTAAAATCGTCAACAAACCCGGCGAACGGGAAACGAAATCCGACGAAAGCAACATTGAAGCCCCGATGGGTTGGCGTTAAAGGTTTTACACCCAATCCCTATCAACCCGGTTTCCTCGAGAAACCGGGTTTTTAATCGAGTATAATATCGTCGGTTGGCTTGAGGCACGAAACCTTCTATTTTTTCTATATCTCTTTAATTTTTTGAGAAAATATATCGATTCAATCACTAAAAAATTTCAATATTTTGTTATATTATATTATCTAAAAAATATGAATTTGAATGCAAAATAATGTTTAAAAAATCGGCTTATTTAAATTAATATAAAGAGTTAATAAATTGATAAAATATAAATAATAATTTCTATGGATTTGTAAAAAGTTTTGGATACGCCAAACGCCAATTACGACCAACCCTGGAAAGAAGCCATTGAAAACTATCTCGAATACTTTCTAGAGTTCTTCTTTCCCCCAGTCCACGCCCTCATCGACTGGACGCGAGACTATCAATCCTTAGACAAAGAACTGCAACAAATCAGCCCGAACGCCACCAGCGGCGAACGAGAAGGGGACAAACTCTTTCAAGTTTGGCAGCGCAACGGCGAAGATGCCTATATCTTGATTCATATCGAAGTTCAGAGTCAAGAAGATACCGACTTCGGCGAGCGAATGTATATCTACCACTATCGCTCCTTTGACTTGCACAAAAAAGTCATCAGCCTAGCCATTTTAGGGGACGATCGACCCACTTGGCGACCGCAGAATTACCATTACGAACTGGGGGGCTGTTCGGTAAACTTCGTCTTTCCCATCGCCAAACTGCTTGACTACGAGTCTCAGTGGGAAAGCCTCGAACGAGAGTCAAATCCCTTTGCGTTACTGGTGATGGCGCATCTGAAAACCAAAGCCACCAACAACAAGGCGGAGGAACGAGAAAGCTGGAAATGGCATCTCGTTCAGTTACTCTACGAGCGAGGCTATACTGAGGAAGACATCATCAAGTTCTTTCGATTGCTAGACTGGATGATGACGCTTCCTCAAGTCTTGCAAGACAGTTTTGACACCAAACTCCAAAATTATCAGGAGGAACGAAAAATGCCGATTTTGAGTAATATCGAGCTTCGCGCCATTGAAAAGGGGCGTGAAGCGGGGATTTTGGAAAATGCTCGTTCGTCGGTGTTGGAAGTGCTGACAGTGCGGTTTGACAGAGTTCCTTCGGAATTGAGCGATCGCATCAACCAAATTACCGATGTGGCGACGCTCCAAAACCTTCACCGACAAGCCATTTCCATTGAATCCCTGACGGAATTCGATCGCCTCTTAGACAACGACTAACCTCACTGGGTTGCCGCTGTGCGAGATCCCCGGCATCTTCAAGATGCCGGGGATCTGTTGGAAATCCTTAATAAAATCAAGTCTTGCCATGCTTCGTCTTCTTCCTTTGGCAACCCGTCTTTTCCAAACTTCACTCAATTTATCTGTGCGAGATCCCCGGCATCTTCAAGATGCCGGGGATCTGTTGGAAATCCTTAATAAAATCAAGTCTTGCCATGCTTCGTCTTCTTCCTTTGGCAACCCGTCTTTTCCAAACTTCACTCAATTTATCAAAATGACCCAAAAAAGAGTAGGCGCGATCGCCTACTCTTAATTTCAACGACAATTTAAACGACTCAGAAACCAATCAGAAACCCAACCGTTAACGATAATCCTGAGATTGAATATCCCGCAATCGCGCCTCCGGACGTAAAAACCGATCCATTTGCGCCTCAAAAAACGCGCGATTTTTCATCAAATGCTTCGGATTGGGGTCGTCGAGGGGATACAACAACGCCTGACGCAATGCCTGAATCACCGCCGACGTGACGTTATACATCGATCGCTGGAACGTAATCCCCAACTGAATCAACATATCGTCTTCGCCGCGACAGTGTTTCTGATAGTATTCCGTCAAATAAGGCGGCAGAAAATGCAACATATCTTGCATCAACAACGTCGGCGGAATTCCCGCACTTCCCACCGGGAAAACATCCGCGTACAAAATGCCGTAATGGAAATCCTTCTGTTCGTCCGGAACCTGCCCCGCTTGGGCGTTATAAGACTTCGTACCCCGGAAGGGTGCCGTCCGGTAAAACACCGCCTCAACGTAAGGTAACGCCGCCTCGTAAAGCCAGGTAAATCCCTTCGATTTCGGAATAATTTCGTAACACTCGCCGCCAATGTAAACGTGATGGTAAATCGGGCGTCCGGCGACGGCAAAAATGCCGTTAACCAAGAAATCCATCGCCTCGGGAACAGTGGTTAACTTCCCTTCATCGTACAAATCCGACATCTCGAAGAACACCGGCGCCATCACTTCCCAAAACAGCCCCAAATTGGCGTAATAGGACAGTTGACGCACTTGTTCGAGGAACATTTCAGGGAAGAGCTTGTGCAGCCCCAACATCACCGGATTGCCTTTAAAATAGGCTTTGATGGCGCGATCGGCGTTGGCGACGTACTCTTCACTTTCTAAGTAGTCGTTAAACCGCCCTCCCATGCCTTGATGCCACAACATCGCTCGCATACAGGCTTCGGCGAATTCCATGTTGATGCGATCGTGCCACAAATGATGCAGCAACTTGGGCATTTTTTGGGTTTCGCCCCGTTTCATGAACTCCAACAGTTCCGGATGTGCCGTGGCTTCCCCCCGCCAAACTCGTAAATCGGCGGTGTCTCCGGCGTAGTGGTTGTGTAAGTCTAAATACTCTTTCGGCAAAAAATATTTGAACGCTGGAACTGGGTTGAGAAATACTCGTTCGGCAATGTAAAGCAAATCCCGCCAGTAGAAATCCATTGGTACGGCATAGGCTTTATAAATGCCGATGATTTGCATCAAGTTTTCTGGGGTGTCCGGAAGCATGGAACCCCCCGCTTCGAGGCGGTGAATCACCTCGGCGAATTCGTGGTTAGACGGCGGAATCGGAGTTTTGGGTTTGGGAATTGCTTGAACCATCAGTTAATAATTGATAATTGACAATTGATAATTGATAATTGTCGGTTCGTACTCGGTCAGAAACCGGGTATTTGAAAGTCGTTCAGAGATACCCGGTTTCGTTTCAGGAAAAGCTATTAACGAGGACGAACGTTTCGCCGTCCGCCAGCCCAAGGTGGCGGACCTTCAGGATTACGAATAAACACAGTTGTCCCATTGGCATAGGTGATAGAAAACGCATCGAATTCACCGTCATCCATTTCACCTTGGACAGTAACTGTATCACCGAGATTAAGGTTTAAATTTTGCCACCAACGGGGGCCGGCATCTACAACGACTTGTCCGCTACTGTCTTGCAAAACGAACTCGTTTTCATCCGCTTCGCCCCAAGCCACAATTTCTCCAGAGATGGTAATTCCTTCTCGATTTTGCAACTCTCCAATTGAGGTATTTTGAACGAGACGTATATTTGGGCGGGCAACGGAAAGGCTAGGAAAGAGAAGAGTCCAACTGAACGAGGTCAGGGCTGTAAAAGATAGCCAATATTTAAGTTTCATAGTCATGTATGAGGGTGAGGTTTTGTAGTCTCAAAAGAGTCTGGAAACGAAGGGAAACCTGCTTAACGCTGAGTCACGTTCTGGGCGACGATTTCTTGAGTGGGTTGGAGCGTCGAAGCTAACATGGTTGCGGTGGGTTCCATCCAACGAATTAACCAGTTGGGTTGAATGCCGAGAAATAGAATAATGACTGACAAGACTAATGCGGGAACCCGTTCGCTCCACGTTAATCGATCGTAATAGGCGAGTTCGTTGTTCAATTTGCCAAAACAGGTGCGGTTGAGCAGAATCACGAAATACACTGCCGTCAACCCGGACGAGAGAATACAAATCAAGGTAGGAATCGGGAAAATGGGGAAACTGCCTTGAAAGACGATGAACTCCGCCGCAAATCCCACCAAACCGGGAATTCCCGCACTGGCCATCCCCGCCATCACCAACAAGCCGCTGACGAGTGGCAGTCCGCGAACGGGGTTCATCAAACCGTTGAGGAGTTGCAGTTCTCGGGTACCCACTTTGTCTTCTACGATGCCCACGAGGTTGAACAGTAACGCCAGAATCAAGCCGTGGGCGACCATTTGCGCCACTGCACCTAACACGCTCAAGTCCGTTCCAGCGGCAGCGGCGACGAGGACATATCCCATGTGACCGATCGAACTATAGGCCACCATGCGTTTAATATCGTTTTGGGCGATCGCGTTCAACGACCCGTACATGACGCTAATGGCACCGATTAATGCCAAACCCGGCGCAACGATTTCCCAAGTATTGGGGAACATTTGCAACCCAAACCGCACCAGTCCGTAAGTTCCCAGTTTCGCCAAAATCCCACCGAGGAGAATCGCCACCGGAGGCGAAGCTTCCACGTAGGCGTCGGGAGACCAAGTGTGCAGGGGAACTAGGGGGATTTTGATGCCCAATCCTACCAACAACACCGTTAACAGAATCAACTGGGCGCGAAGGGGTAAGTTTTCGGTGGAAATGCTGTCGTAGTCGAAGCTGAAACTTCCACTCAGCCAAGCGACACCGAGAAACGCCGCCAAAATCAGAATTCCCGAAAGGGCGGTGTACAGCAGAAACTTCATCGCTGCGTAACCCCGTTTTTCGCCGCCCCAAATGGCGATGAGGAGGTACAGGGGAATCAGTTCTAACTCGAAGAAGAGAACGAACAGCAGCAGGTTTTGGGCGAGAAACGCGCCAGCGACTCCTGCGTTGACGAGGAGAATCAGCCCGTAATACAGCGAAGCCCTGGGGGTGTTGGCTTTGCTGCTGTAGACGACGACGCCGGTTAAGAGGGCGTTGAGAACCAACAACGGCATGGACAAGCCGTCGGTTCCCAGGCTGTAACTCAAGCCGATGGGTTCGGCCCAGGTGAGATATTCGGAAAATTGCAATCCGGTATCGCTGAGGTCGAATTGGAACAGCAACCACAGCGTCCACACGAAGAGCAGTCCTGCTGTGGAAAGGGCGAGGGTTCGGGCGGTTTGCCCCGATTTGGTAAAGCCGACGATGATGGCGGCGACCAGTGGAACGAGAATGAGGGCGCTTAGCATATTAGCAAGGGTTTCGCGAAAACAGTTGAGTTTCGAGAATTATTCGAGAAGGGTTCGAGGAGGGTTTGAGAATTAAACGTTGTCTGTTGGCGGTTTGTTGGCGGTTTGGAAAAGGATTGTTGTGAGGATTGTTTGTAAAGAGGGTTTGTTAAGGAGATAGCGGGTTAGAACATCGTCCAAAGTGTGGCGAATTGAGAGAGATAGGGGAAACTGGCAAGAATTACGAAGACGGCAACGCTGAGTACGATCGACAGAATGTAAAACTGAGATTGTCCGGTGGTGTTGTATTTGAGACTTTCGCCGCCGAAGAGGGTGGCAAAGCCGACGAGGTTCACGGTGCCATCGACGATGTAGCGATCGACCCAGTAAATTAGTTTGGAGATGTGATCGACTGCAAAGACCACCGTGGCTTTATACAACTGCGGCGTATAGAAGTCGTAGGCGAAGAAATCTTGCAGGGCTTGGGGATTGAGTCGCACGGGTTTTTCCCAATTGGGATTGAGATACACCAACGCGCCGAAGCCGATTCCTGCCAAACTCGACCAAGTCATCAATACCGCCACGAAGCGATTTAAACTCGCCCAATCCGGCAACAACTGCCACTGTGCCAACAACAGGGGTAAATGCAAGGCAACCCCCGCCAGCAACATCATCGGCAACACCAACAACCACAAGCCTTCGGGGGAACGTCGGGTGAAGTCCGTCAGCTTTCCGCCAAATATCAATCCGAACAGTCGCGTCACGCTGAACGCCACGAAGCCGTTGACGGCTAACACCACGCCAAATAAGAGGGGGCGACTTTGCCAGAGGGCATCGGAAATTTCTACGATAGACCAAAAGCCTCCCAGTGGCGGCATGGCAATCAGAGATAAACCTGCGATGATTAGTGAAATTCCCGACAGGGGACGGCGCGACCACAAACCGCCATATTGGGTGAGGTTTTGGGTAATGTTGTTGAGGACGACGCCTCCGGTACTCATCACCATCAACGCCATTGCGATGGCGTAGGTGAGTAGCAACACTAAGGCGGCGTGGTTTTCTCCGATACCGACGGCGACGAACACTAACCCCATGTAGGCACTGGTGAGATAGGATAAGACCCGTTTTACGTCGATTTGCGCCATCGAAATCAGACTTGCCCCCACTGCAGTGGCAGCCCCTACCGCAACCACCACGCTGGACCCCAAGGGCGACAAGGCGAGAATGGGTTGCACTTTAATCAGGACCCAAGCCCCGGTGGACACGATGATGGTATTCCGCAGAATCGTTGCGGGATAAGGACCTTCCATCGCTTCGTCCAGCCAGAGGTGAAAGGGGAACTGAGCGCATTTGGCCACCGGACCCGATACTAACGCCAAGGCTAACAAGGTGGCTAGGGTGGGGTCGAGATCGGCGGTTTTCGCCCAGGCGGTGAGTTCGGTAAAGTTCCAAGTTCCCGATAGGGGCAGCAGTGCCACCACGGCCATTAATAGGATGAGGTCGCCCACCCGTTTGGTGAGGAAGGCATCTCTGGCGCCTGTCACCACGAGGGATTGGTTGTACCAAATTCCCACGATGAGATAGGTTCCCAGGGTGAGGATTTCGAGGACGACGTAACTGAAAAAGAGGGAGTTGCACAGAACTAGCAAGCACATCCCTGCTTCAAACAGTCCCACGAGGGAGTAGAACCGCGCCCATCCCCAATCCATTTCGAGATAGGCGATGGCGTAAATTTGCGCCAGTAGGTTCAATCCGGTGATGAGAACGCAGGCACCGAGGGCGACGGTGGAAATTTCTAAGTCTAAGGTGATGTTGAGTCCTGGTGCGTTCAACCAGGCAAAGGAAAGTGCTTGCGGGGGTTGGTTCCAGGTTTCAACTAACGCCAGCAGGCTATGACTGAACGCTGTAAAGGTCATGATGGCGTTGATATAACCTGCTGGACGGGGGCCGGTTTTGCGGATGAATCCCGGCGACCAGGGAAGCGCAAGTATCGCGCCGAGAAGGGCGTAGCAGGGAAGCAGCCACGCACTCTGGCTGAATAGGTGACTCATGCAGTGACCTCTATGGACATCGAACGCAGGAGAAATCGCCTCGATCGCGTTTTCTGGATTCGATCGAGCAATTTCGGCAACGATGCTGTTGCAAAACTTAATTAATTGTTCGTAATCATAGCTAAAAACAGAGTTTTTTGTAAATATCCATAGAGAAAAATCTATAATTGCAGCGATCACTTTCACTGATAAGCATAAATACTTAATTTTAAATTAAATTTGCTCAAAATGTTATTGACAAATAAATTATAATATGATATAAGGCAAAAATATAATTTTCTGTTGTAGAAGCCTTGCATAACAGGTTTCGACAAACCAACATCGCTACAATCGAGCCAGAACATCTCAAACAGGGAGGTCGTCTCGTGTCCCCCGAACTCGCCCCAGAACAAGTTCCCCAAACGCCGGAAGCGGAAGTCTGGGAACCTCCCATGCCGCCGACTGACTTGATTTTCGACGACGGAGAACCCTTGGAAAGCAACCGCCACCGCATCGCGATGAACCTCCTCATCGAGTCCGCCGATTCAGCGTTGGCGGAACGAAACGATTCCTTTGTCGGCGGCAATATGTTTATTTATTACAGCAGTCGCCAAGCGAGAAATCGGGACTTTCGCGGACCGGACTTTTTCGCCGTGTTGGGGGTCGAAGAAAATCGCGATCGCCAAGGTTGGGTGGTTTGGGAAGAAAACGGACGTTACCCCGATGTCATCGTCGAGTTGATGTCGCCGAGTACCGCCAAATTCGATTTAAACGAGAAGAAACAGATTTACGAACGGACTTTCCGAACGCCGGATTATTTTGTCTTCGATCCGTTCGATCGAAACTCCTTACGAGGTTGGCATCTCGATACCGATGCGGGGGGATACCAAGAACTCGAACCCAACGAGAGAGGCTGGTTGTGGTCTTCTCAGTTGAATATGTGGCTGGGAATTTGGGAAGGCTCGATTCTCCACGTCGAGACCTTTTGGCTGCGGTTTTACGACGCTGAAGGAAACCTGGTATTGTGTCCCGACGAAAAGGCTCAACAAGAAGCGGAAAAGGCGCAACAGCGAGCTGAGGCCGAACGTCAACGCGCCGAACAAGAACGTCAACGCGCCGAACAAGAACGTCAACGCGCCGAACAAGAACGCCAGCAAGCCGAACAAGAACGTCGACGGGGCGATCGCTTAGCGGCGAAACTGCGAGAATTGGGTATCGAACCCGAAACTCTGGAAAATCCCTAAATTCCCCATCAAAAACGGGGCGGACGTTACCCACCCCGTTTAAAAAGTCTCGAATCGACGCAACTACAGGACTTTCAAATTGGGATATCCTGCCATCAAATCGTCTGTGGTGAGCGTATCTCCTTGAGCTTGAGGCGTCCAGAGAACTTCCACCGCCAACAGTCGATCGCTCGAAACGCCGCCCAACTGACGTAACGCTTGGTTCAGCGACTCCGCACTATCGACCTGGGGAAGTTGGAAATTCCCCTGAACCCCAGCTAAAATCGTCACCACGATGTACTCGCCAGGGGCTTGAGTTTCCGCCAACGCACCCTCTTCAGCATCGCCAGGAAGCGAAGGCGTCCCTTGTCGCAACTGACTTTGATAGTTCGAGAGGGTTTCCTCCGAGAACTTACTGCGTTCGGAGAGCGACCATTCATTAAACTTGGCTTCTGCGCGATTGAGGGCTGTAACATCGTTATCTGTATTGGCGTAAGCCACATATTCCGGGTGACGCAACACCGCCAAAGTCGATTCTTGCAGAACTTGAGCGCGGCCGGAAGCGGTTCCCGTATCGGCGGACATGGCCAAACTATCCAATTCCGACTGTAACTCGCGGGCTTGCGCCAACAGTCCCACCTGAACCTTCGCCACGGAGACGTTGGGCGTCATGGCTTCCATTTCGCCGCCGTCACCTCCCGCGACGCCGCGCAAACTGCGGACGAGGAAGTTGGCGATGGTGATGAAAATCAGGATGGAAAACAGTCCGCC
This sequence comes from Baaleninema sp., assembly GCF_049974805.1. Classification (NCBI taxonomy): domain Bacteria; kingdom Bacillati; phylum Cyanobacteriota; class Cyanophyceae; order Oscillatoriales; family Oscillatoriaceae; genus Baaleninema; species Baaleninema sp. Next base: position 4,203 of record NZ_JBNGCO010000112.1, on the reverse strand, counting down.
GAAACCGCCCCCGAAGCCGAAGAAGGGAATCAGGAAGGGGAAGCCGAAGCCGCCACCGGGATAACCGCGAGAGGGGGCGTAAGAGCGACTAGGGGGGCTATAGCTGCGGGTGGGGGCGCGGAACGACCCTCCGCCGATGCGTCCGCCGCTACGGGCGGCGAATGCGCCGTCTACGTGGGAGAAGAACAGTATGGCGACGAGTCCGGCTAAAAACAGCGATTTTAAGATGGGTTTGAGTTTTGAACTGAGTTGTGAAAATAATTGGCGACCCATACAACCTCTTGGTGTGACCTTGTAGCGTTTAAGCTATCGCGAACTGCACCTCCGCCCCCAGGTCGAGTGTGGTTTGTGTTACGGAGTCTTGCAGCTCTCTTACTAATGTATCGTTTTTGACGAAGTGGGGTGGGTCTGGTTTCAGCAGTCCGGTTGGCTTCAGATACCGCGTTTCAGTCGATTTTTCTAAACTTCAGGTTCATACGGAATCCGTTGCTGATAAGAAGTATTCACCACATTCCCCTTAGCGCCGGGGGGATAGAGGGGATTGTAGAGTTTGGCAAAACGGCGGTTTGAGATTCGGATTCTGTATCAGATAAACCGAAAAACCCGGTTTCTCAGTTTTTTTGCCCTTGTTTTTGCCCTTGTTTTTTGCCCTTGTTTTTTGTATTATTTTTTGTCTTCAAAAAAATGGGGGGGCGACATGCACCCCCTTAAATTGGGTTTCCTGAGATTGCGGTGTAATTTGTTTGAACGAACAGAAAAATTGGCGACCCTAGCCAATTTTTGAACCTTAGCGCCCCATCTTCCCAGCCAACCACAAACCCCCCTTTCAAAGGGGGGCGAAGATATGGTTTTGAACGGGTATAAAATCAGATTACGATCTCAAACTCCGAAGAGCCAAATTAGCAATTACCCTTTTGACCGCCAGTCTTAGAACCGGAACCATAGCCAGAGCGATTTCCCTGTCCGCGACCTCTGCCAGAGCGATTTCCCTGTCCGCGACCTCTGCCA